>JAZSIZ010000083.1:0-8226 GCA_045534015.1 Victivallaceae bacterium
AATCTCTTCTTCCGAGCGTTTTCCCTCTTTGCCTTCCATCTCTGCCGGGTCATATTCCGGAGCAAGCGTCCACAGATTATTTTCATCACGGCATAAACAGAACGGATCGACCGGGGGAAAACTGCGGACGCAGCAATTCACTGACACCACTCCTTTTTCCTTATGCGGACGCAAAGTCAGATGAGTATCCGGCGCACGGGACTGTGCACCTGCGCCAGAACCGACATCCGTTACGCTCTTGTTTGCCTGATTGCCCTTACTGGTATGGTGAACCAGAATGACTGCTGCACCGGTACTCCGAGCCAGTCGGTCAAGATGGGAATAAACATCGGTGATCTGCCCGTTACTGTTTTCGTCCACATCTTTCGGAAGAGCTTTGTAAAGGGCGTCAATGATGATGACATCAAATTTTTCATCCGTTTCCTGCTTCACCGTAGGAGCGATCAAACGCAAATCTTTTTCATCACCACGCTGCGGGTAAATGTCCAGATTGCCAAGATCTGTGCAATCTTCCGGTATCCCCATAGCATCCGCAACTGTTCTGATTCGCTTGGAAATGGTTTCTTTGTGCAATTCATTGTCAATCAGCAGAACTTTGCCCTTGGTGCAGGACAATCCCGCCCACTTTGTTCCGGTGCAGAACGCCAGTGCCAGTTGCAGCACAAACCACGACTTTCCGGTTTTGGGTGCGGCAACGATATTCATTACCTCTTCCCGGCGTAAAAGACCCTCGATCAACGGTTCTTTCATATCTCGATATTCCTGTAATAAATCCAATGCATTAAAAAAGCGTTTTTCCTTTTTCGGCGGCTCGCTTTCTGTATTCTCTTCGGCAGTTTTTGCTCCAATGTTTTTCAGAAAAGCTGACAAATCCACATCCGGAGTAACTCCTTTTGGCTGACCGAACCCTTGCTCCAGTAAGTCTGCTGCAGCTTTGCTGAAGTCTCCATTGTGGCAGAGCAAGGCAAAAGCAGAAAAGGCGGTATAACCTTTGTTGGATTCAAACGGAGCGGCGTTGGAAGAAAACACATAAAATATGCCGTCTTTCAATGT
Organism: Victivallaceae bacterium; assembly: GCA_045534015.1. Lineage (GTDB taxonomy): Bacteria > Verrucomicrobiota > Lentisphaeria > Victivallales > Victivallaceae > UBA1784. Next base: position 1,054 of record JAZSIZ010000083.1, read on the forward strand.
TGCCGACTGCTGGTCACCATCCTTACCGGGGCGTTGCCAGTATTGGTTTCCGTCCGGCAGAGTCCGCAGGAGTTTCCAACCGTAAAAAATGAGCATCTCTCCAAAATTTATCCGCTCGTTGAAGTCATCTCCCGGGCGTTTTTCAAAATGAGAGTAGTCCGGCTCATACATAGTAAAATCACTCAATGTAATAACCGGCAGGGCAGAATGTTCTTCTTCTTTGATTTCATTGAGCTGCTTTGCCGCATTGAGCAGCACGTCCCGTTCCTCCGCTGTCAAAATCGGCAAGTCTGTATAGTTCCCCTGTGTGAGAGTATAGCCGTCACTCGGTGAACACAGAATAAGTCCGCCTTCGCCACGGGTTTCAATGAGCGTAACAGTTTTGTCATTACGGATGCCCTGCGCCAGTTTTGTGTTGCCACTGACGGTATCTTTGCACTGATACGCCACATGAAATCCTCCGGACGGCGTCTTTTCAATAACCAGTTTGGACTTCAACGCAGCCGGAATCCTGGCTTCCCACGCTGAATACAGTTCACCGTGCTGGTCAAAGTCGATGACTTCCAGATTGCCGGAGGTTTTTCCACAAATCAGGCAGATGGCATCGTGCCGGTTGCTGAACCAGGCGTTGACTTCACATTCTGTCGGACGGCGCTCCTGATAATCTTTCCACGCCATAACGGGGCGTTTCAAAGTTTTGTCAGCAGGCAACACCGCTAACCCAGCCGCCAAATAATTTAATGCTGTTTCTTTTTCGATCATATCCTTTTTCCTTATTATAATACTGTTGAATCTGTCAGGCGTTTATTCCGTCTGCCTGTGGACGGCGTTTGGTCACTATGTCATAATGCTACCTCCATTGTGTTCCTATTAAGTTTCTTTCCCGGTGAGTGCCATTTACTCTCACCATTTTTGAAGAAATCCGAAAATTTTTGTCTCTACCTAGTTTCTCTCCCGGACAAGCCGTTTTAGTCTCACTGTTTTTGAAAAAAATTCAAAAATGTTTGTCTCTCCCAGTTTCTTTCCCGAATGTCCAGTTTTTTTCCTACTGCGTTTGAAAAAATCTGAAAATTTTTGCTCCAACCTAGTTTCTTTCCCGGGCATCCAGTTTTTGTCTCACCATTTTTGAAGAAAATCTGAATTTTTTGCTCCTATTCAGTTTCTTGCCAAGAGGACGCAATTTTTTTCAGCTGATTAGAAAAAATCGTGACTTTTTCATGGATATCCATTTTTAGAAGTTCCTGCGGCTCACATATAGTACATATGCAGAAAATCCGAAATCGCTCCAACTTTTTTCAAAAAATTTCTCACATCAGGTATATTGCCAAAAATTTTGAAAGCGTTCAGGCTTTATCAGGTATATTGCCAAAAATTCTGAAAACAGTACCGCTTTTTTGAAAAAATCTGCCACATCGGGTATATTTCCAGAATTTTTGAAAACGTTCTCACTTTTCAGAACTTTTTTCAAAAAATCTTTCTATGGCATCCTCCGGCAGACCGGACATCGGCATTTCAGTAATATCCTATGCGCCAATTCGTCAAATTCGCCAAAACTCCCCTCTATCGGGGTTATTTCCAAAATCACCATCAACTGAGCCCTTCCTTTCTAACTTTTTTCAAAAAATTTTATCTCTCCACTAATGCTATCGCAAAAACACCCCGAAAAGGTCACACCATTTCGAAACTTTTTTCAAAAAAAAGCGTTACACTCTACCGGGGTTATTTCCACAATCTGTCCCGGTTGCACTGTTGTTTTCCGAAAAAATCTGAAAAAAACATCACCTCTACACCACTGACTATCAAGATTGCCCCCCTATTTTGTCACACCCCGTTTCAACTTTTTCAAAAAAACTTCAGCTCTCCTATCGGGGTTATTTCCCAAACATCCTACTGTTGTGTTGCTACTTTCGGAAAAAATTCCGAAAAACATCATCTCCCACCACTGACTATCGCAATTACCCCCCTGTTTTGTAACACCCTTTTTCAACTTTTTTCAAAAATTTTTGTCTCTCCACTGCTGACTATCACATTTTTTCTGCGTTTTGTTTCTGCATTCTTGAAAAAAGTTGAAAAATCTTACCGATCGGGAATAAAAAGCTGATAGCAGGCTATAACCAACAACAATCTTCCCGAACGGGAATATTAACTCCGGCAGCACTGAGAGAAATATGCATATATTATTGCTATTGAACTGGATAAGTGTGAATAGTACGCTTAATTATGTATAGTGCAAAGCAAAACCCTAATATACAAGGAGATAGATAAAAATGACAAAAGAGCAGATGCAAAAAGAGATCGCCCGGATGAACCACAAAATCGAGTTGGAGCTGACGGAAATCAAGAACCTCGGCCAGCGGATCCTCAACGGTGCAGATAACCCTTACAACATCACCTTTCACTGCCCGAGCCGGATGCTTGCCCAAAGTGAAAACACGCTCAAGGAACTCATCGCCCGCCGCGACACCCTCAAAGAAATCCTCGGGGAGGAATGAGCAATGGATCCGTGGTTCAACAAAAAATTCTGTGATCGGTGCGGAGCGTCCCTTGCGGACGGCTTCAGCATGAGCCGGTTCAACACGCAGGCATTGTGCCATGACTGCCTTGAAGCGGAGCGTCAGCATCCGGACTACCAGAAAGCGGTGGATGCCGAGCTTGCGGCACTCCGCTCCGGCAACCGTAATTTTGAGGGCATCGGATGGCCCGGTAAAAACGGGAGGGTGAAATAATGCCAGATACCAAGACCAACATCTCCGTGCAGCTTACCGGTACTGATGGAAATATTTTTTGCGTGATCGCCAAAGTCAGAGAAACGCTCCGTGAAAACGGACGCTCCGACCTTATCAAAGAGTTCACCGACTACATCACCAGCAGCAGTTCCTATGAAGAGGCACTCTGCCGTGTGATGGAATTTGTCATCGTAAAATAAGGAACAGTACTATGCGTGCAGTAAAAATCGATCCCGTCAGCCGGACGGTTTCAGAAATCAACCTCAAGAAAAATCCCAACAGCACCCTGCAGGAGCTTTATGAAATCATCGGATGTGACCTTGTGGAACTGGTGCAGATAGACCGGGACATGGTCATGGTCTGTGATGAGGAAGGTAAATGCAAAGATTTTCGGGGAGCGTTTACCTTCATCGGCAGTGGCATGGTTATTGCCGGAACAGCCATCATTCTCGGCGGAGACAGTAACAAATTCAAAGCTCTGCCGGAGAACCTCGCATCGTTCCAAATGATGACGGAGTGGGTAGATGCGGAAAATGTTCCACCGCCGCAACACAGCATTGTCGCATTTTAATTGTAATAACGGCGTTGCAAAATCGGTAATGCGGATAAATGTTATACCGCCCACCCTGTAACAGCTCAAAAAGCTGCTCCTACGCCTCCACGGCGCACACCCGCTGGCAGACCGGGAAAAGTCTGCCATTTTTCTGTTTCCACTAACATGATTTTTCTTGATAAAAAATCCCCCAACAAATACCTCTACTTCTGATGTTTTGAACTTTTCGGCATTGTAATTTTATATTTCGGTGCTATATTACATCGTTTATAAATTGTACCTTGTTGAAGGAGTATTATGAAAGAGTGCCAAAATATAGAGTTCAAGGAAACTTGGAGCGATGATTATCTCAAGTGGATCTGCGGCTTTGCCAATGCGCAAGGCGGCAAACTCTATATAGGTGTTGATGATTCTGAAAACATTGTCGGAGTAAAAAACGCAAAGAAACTCCTTGAGGACATTCCCAATAAAATTGTAACTACTCTCGGAATTGTCGCAGAAGTAAATCTGCTCAAAGAAAATACTCTTGAATATATTGAAATTATTGTTCCTCCGTCCAGTCTGCCTATTGCTTACCGTGGAACATATCATTATCGCTCCGGCAGCACAAAGCAGGAGTTACGCGGTACTGCATTGCAAAACTTTCTGTTGAAGAAAATGGGCGTTTCATGGGATGATGTGAGCCAGGAGCGGGCAACACTTGATATGATTTCTCCGGAAGCAATAGAATATTTCCAAAGAAAATCTATTGCCAATGAACGGATGTCCCCTGAAAGTTTCACTACTGACATTCGCAGTGTTTTGGAAAATCTGCATCTGATCGATGATAATGGTCATCTTAAAAACGCAGCATTACTGTTATTCGGCAAAGACCCTGCAAGATATTTTCCTCTCTGTGATTTCCGGATTGGGCGTTTTGTCGCCAATGAGGCGGATTTGCTGTTTCAGGATGTTATCGGTGGTGATATCATCCGCATGGCAGATCGAGTTGTCGAGATTTTGAAATCCAAGTATCTGATTTCGCCAATTCACTATGAGGGGTTACAGCGGATAGAACCATTGGAAATCCCGGAAGATGCTTTGCGTGAAGCAATTTTTAATGCCATTATTCACAAAGATTATACCGGAGTTCATATTCAGATGCGTGTTTATAATGACCGCATAGAGTTATGGAATCAGGGCAGACTTCCCGAAGAACTTACTCCGGAAAAACTGCTTGAGCGACATTCTTCATATCCCCGGAATAAAAACATTGCAGAGGTATTTTACCGTGCCGGTTTTATTGAAAGCTGGGGACGCGGAATCCGGAAAATTGTTGACGGAGTAAAAAATGCAGGACTTGCTGAACCGAAAATCGAAGATGCTGACGGCGGTGTCCGCATAACGATATTCAGAAAAGGTTTTGTCGCTCAAGGTGTCGCTCAAGGTGTCGTTCAAGAGTTGACCGATATACAAAAGCAGATTTTGAAACTTATTCAGAATAATCCCCAAATATCCCGTGCTGAAATTGCTGAACAAATCGGCAAGAGCGTAAAGACAATAGAACGCCGCCTGGCAGAAATGGAAAATATTGTCAAATTCATCGGTAGCGGTTATAGCGGTCACTGGCAAATCATTTCTGCCGGAGATATGGAAAAACAGCAAAATGATTGAGGTCACTGGACATGCCTAAGATAATGGAAATAATAGAAAAAGAAACCAAAGGGAAAAGCTATCATACATACAAGTATAGCTATGATTCCATTGGTGTTCCATCGATAGACTATGATGATGATCCCAATAAAATAATGAAATGGAAAGATTCTGGAGAAACGGAACTTCTTAAAAAGCCGCAGAATCTCAAGCCCCTTGCTGACCAACTTATTGCCGTTGGTGATGAGCCTTTAATAAAATATTTTCTAGATGGGGCAAGGCATGTTTTCAAGGTCGATGATATTGCATATAACAAGCAGGTTTTTCCTGTAGTAGCCGGGCAAATTGGAGTTGGTTGCTGTCGGCGCGAGAACAAACGTATGCATAAAGAACGTTTTTATAGGGAGCTTGTATTAGCATTGCCTGACAAAGCAAATGCTGACGGTTGGAATGATACAGCTTTCTTTGCAGCTAAATTAAAAAAGCTTAATGAGAGCGAAGATTTACAACGACTTGGCTTGCGTTTTTCTGCGATAATACCTTATTCTACATCAAAGAATAATTCCCATGAAGATATTATGAGAGCCTTTTATTTACCAATCCTGCAGATATCACAAATATAACAAAAGCCCGAAGTGCAACAGAAGCTCTTCAAAATATTTTGCATGAATTTAATTCAAAACCCGAGGAAATAAATACTACATTATCTCCATCTCAAAGACTGGTAAGAGCAAAAGCAAATTATAGCAAAACACTACATGCACACCGAATTATGCAGTCAATTGGAGTTGATGAAGTAAGAATGGCGTGTCCACATTTTAACGATTGGATGACAAAGTTAGAAACTCTTGCTTGATGATATCGGCATTGAAGTCAAAAAGTTACCGCCATTTATGCCGATGATAAATTCACGGATAGAAAACTTTAACCGGGCAATAAAGACAGAGTGCCTGGACAGAATTATCTTTACCAACGAACATCAACTCCGTTTTGCCGTGAAAGAATATTTGGAGTATTGGAATCACTACCGCCCCCATGCCGGACTTAACGGCAGAATGGTGTTGCCATATCCGCAGGATGCTGACGGAGAGATACAGGAGATTTCATTCCTCGGTGGAATGCTCCACGGTTATCGCAGAGTCCGCCAAGCGGCATAAGTGGTTCTGAAAAACTTTACACTGAAGATGTGGCAAATTATGTCGCAGGGTAACGCGTGTCTTATTTTCAGCAAAACTCGGCGCGGCGAGCCGTGTCTGGGCGTTTGTTAGCGTTCAACAGAAAAGAAAGAACGGTGGATTGCTTTTTCCGGCTTTTATGCTATATTCATCAAAAGTGCTTCCCGGTGCTTTTTGAGGGTGAAGGGATTTTTTGCACCCTCCTATGGAAAGCATTTTGCAACTTTCCCTATTCTGCACAAAAAACAGCCGTTTTTAAGTGTTTTTCTCCGCTTGAAAAAAATCTCTATTTGTAAGTCGTTGATAACAAAATACCTGCATTTTCTCTAAAAACAGAGGTAGAGTTAGCATTATTTTTGCATCCGCTACCAAAAAGATTACGCCGGGTTCAGTAAATGGATCCGGCTTTTTTATTTTCAATAAAAGCCTGATGCCATTTACTTTACCGCCACTTTATGTCAGCGATGCTTCCATAAGTGTCGATTGCGTTCGCTTTGCTCACGCATCCGGCTTCGCCTCCTCCAGCCCCCGCTACCAGCACTTTACAGGAACTTACAATTCGTAAGTTCCTTTTTTTACGCTCAAATTAAGGAAGTTGCAACTTTTTAAGCAAAAAATGCGTTGCGGATTTCTTTTACCGCCGGAACCCATTCCCGGCAGCAGTCAGCTCAAGATAGACTAACAATAAACTAACAATAGCCTAACATACTGCATGATTCCGTATTTTGCAAGGCGGCGGCGATTTTTTTATTCACCTGACTCGCTACAACTGCTCCACCCGCAACATCTCACAATATATCAAAAGGTATTCCATGCAGGGGAACGCAACAACGGTTCCCCTGCATTTAATCATATATTTACCCACTATGACTTCCCCGGCTCTGATTGCAGCCGGGGAAGTCTCTTTATTTCATAACGGGGAGCGCAACAACGGCTCCCCGTTATACCTTTTGACTAATCTCACGGATAAAATGGAACTATTATGGAATTTTTAATTGAAAATCATCTTTCAAGGTGTATATTACAGAAGGTTCCGGATGGTCCGGTACCGTTAAACAGGAGAAGCAGATTATTGACGAAATAGAGA
>JAZSIZ010000019.1:0-12775 GCA_045534015.1 Victivallaceae bacterium
GCACGCTGCATCCACCGATAGAAAACAAACCGTGATTTGACAGTTGACAAATCGCTGCTTGTGTGATATGTTTCATGCATTACAAATTACGTTTTTTTGCAAATTTATATTTCAGTTTCACAAAATTCGGGACATTACCAAAAAAAAACGCTTTTTTTTCACTTTTTCTGTTGCATTTTCCCACAAAGATGTGTATAATTAACAGAGACAATTGACGGCAAATGTCAGGCATACCTCAAAAAAAGAAAGGAAAAGTGTTATGCTTAAGAAGGATTATTCCCTTTCAGATCTGAAAGGGAAGCAGTACTGCTTCACCCTTATTGAACTGCTGGTCGTTATTGCGATCATCGCCATTCTGGCGGCAATATTGCTCCCCGCCCTCAACTCCGCCAGAGAAAGAGGACGCACCGCCGATTGCATCAGCAACCTGAAAAACATCGGTCAGTGTGTGGCCATGTACCATCAGGACAACGATGATTATCTGCCGGGATATGCTTCGGTCAGTAAAACCACCCCCAGTGACATCTGGTATTCTGTCATCTACAAATACGGCAGCAACGATCTGGTAAGCTGCCCCAGCGCACCTTTTGAAGCTTTTGTGGTCAAAGATGATGGAACTTACGACAACAGCTGCCCGAAACCGGCATACGGATTGAACTACTACTGCAAAAAAATATATCCGGTTGACAACAAACAAAGTAATAAAATAACTTCAATCCCCGGTGTATCCAATCTGGTTCTGCTTGCAGATTCCTGTAAAAATGAAGGAAAAGAAGCAAACACGCTCATACAGAGAAAAAGAGCCTCAGAAACCCGCAGTCCGCATCCGGTTGCCTGGCGGCACAATGACGGTGGCAACATGTTGATTCTTGACGGTCATGTTCAGTGGGACAGTGAAAAAGCGATCAACGACACCGAAAGCTATTGGGGCTATACCCTTTAATAATCAAGGATTTGATACGATGAAAATGATGCAGAAATTTTATCTACTGTCTGCCATGTGCCTGCTTGCCGCTTCCCCGGTGCAGGCACTTGTGCGTAATGGCGGATTTGAAGATGTTCCGGAAGGCAAAACCATCCCCCGCCATTGGCAGCTTGCCACCGCATTTACCGGAAAAGTTGACACCAACGCCGCCGAGGGCGAAAAGTGTTTCAAACTTGATGGGCCGGATGGTACAGGCATTATGATACAATCCCTGAAACTCCAGCCCGGAAAAACTTATACGCTCACATGGCAGGTCAAAGCCGCCAAAGCTGAACAGAAATTCCGGCTCTATATCGAATACTCCACTCATACCAAACGTTTTGCCGGAACCAGATGGGGTTCGGGATTCGCCGGAAAAAAGTGGGAAAAACACACGCTTACATTCACGTTGCCCGATGATGTGCGCTCATCCACGCTGGTTCTGCGGCAGGCAAAAGGCAGCAGTGCCATCTGGTTCGATGATTTCAAACTGGTGGAAAGTACTCCGCAGCCCAATGCTCCGGATGTTTCCCGGGAAAAATTTGTTCCCAAACCGGTGACAATCCGCAATGCCGGTTTTGAATCAGTCGGCAAAAACGGCATGCCGGTCGCCTGGACAAACGCCAACGGTGCCGGAAAAATCGACGGCAACGCCGCCGAGGGCGACAACTGCATCATGCTCAACAAAGAGGGCGGCAACGGCATATTCATCCAATCCGTAAAACTGCTTCCCGGAAAAACTTACACCATCAATTATCAGGTAAAAGCCGCCAATGCCGGACAGAAATATATGCTCTATGTGGAGTACTCCACCCATACCAAACGCTTTGCCGGAGCATTCTGGGGATCAGGCAGTGCCGGAACTGCATGGGAAAAGCGTTCTTTCACATTTACCATGCCAAAGGATGTGAAATACAGCACTCTTGTTCTGCGGCAGGTCAAAGCCAGCGGCACTGTCTGGTTCGATGACTTTGAAGCGGTCGAAGACAAAACCGCCCCGCAGCCCGATGGTGCAAAAGCAGAGCGCAAAGCTGATTCGGTACTCAATCCCGGTTTTGAAGAACAGCTTGCCGGCTGGGAAACCGATAAGCCGCAAATCCTCAAATTGGATATATCCAACGCCAAAAGCAGCAAAACAAGTTTGCTTTTCAGCGATAAAGGGACGGTCGTTCAGGAGGGTATTCCGGTAGCACGGAATACCCGCTATCGTTTAACAGTCAATGTGATGTGCGCAGAATTCAATCACCCCTACCGTTTTTTTGTCGGCTGGAAAGCTCTCCCCGGCGAAGCTCACGGCGGTATCTCCCAGAAATTCGGGCTTGAGCGTCAGGATGGCTTTACCGCATGGCAGACCAAAAGCATCGAATTTGTCACTCCGGTAAAACCTTTTGATTCCATGTATATCACGCTGGAAAACCTCGCTCCGGGTAAAGTGTGGTTCGATAATGTCACTCTTGAGAAAGTTGAGAATAAAGAACTCCAATCATTGGTCGTCACGCTGGATTCCCCGGCTTACCGCAACACCTTTTACGCTTCTTGTCCGGTCAAAGAGATTTCCGGTAAAATCAAATTCAACAGTGCAGTGAAATTTCCGGTCACGGTCGATTTTGTCCTGACCGGCAACGGCGGCAAAAAAATCGCCTCATGGCAAAGTACCGTAAAAAACAATGATGCACACTTCTCCAGTTCTTTCGATTCCGCAGCTCTTGCCGACGGCAGTTATCTTCTTACTGCCGCCGCAGGTAAATTCAAATGTGTCATTCCGGTAAAAAAAGTCAGAAAAGCTGAATATGAAGTTCTGCCCGGGAAAGATAACATGCTCCGGATCAACGGTCAGCCGTTTTTCCCCATCGGTCTTTATGAACCGGATTTTACCGAAGAGGATTTCCGGAAATATCAGAAACTCGGATTCAATACCATTCTCTATATGTCTTCCAATGCCCCCAGTGTCAAACTGGTTGCAGACAAAGCGCACCAGTACGGTCTGAAACTGGTCAGCCACTATGTCCTTGACAACAATGAAGTTACCCAGCACCCCGCGTTTCTGGGTTATCACAACGCCGATGAACCGGCATGGATGGGCAGTGACTGCGAAACACTGGTCAAAAAATACCGCAACATGGCGGCACTTGACCCCTATCACCCGGTGTGGACAAATCATGCACCCCGCAATGATATTGAAACACTGAAAATGTACAACGAAGCCTGCGATGTTTCCGGTGTGGATATTTATCCGGTAACTTCATCGCCCAAAGGCAGCGATCACTCTGATCTTGATGACCGCACCATCAGCTGTGTGGGTAAATATGCCCTCAAAATGCGGAAATCTGTCGATGACCGCAAGCCGGTCATCATGGTGCTTCAGGGATTCGCATGGGCGCATCTGCGCAACCGGGAAGCGAAAAATGCCCGTTATCCGGACTACACAGAAACCCGTTTCATGGTATGGGATTCCATCATCCACGGAGCGTGCGGTGTATTCTATTACGCAACCAACCGGATGAAAGCAGATCACCAGCTGTGGCTGGATATGGCAAAGGTCAATCACGAAGTGCAGTCCCTCGCCCATATCATCACCGCTCCGGCAGGGAAAAAATGTACCGTCAGCGATCCGCTGGCTGCCGCAGCCACCAGAAATTTCAACGGCAATCAGGTGATCTTTATTGAAAACACCTCAAAAACCGCCCGTAAAGTCACCGTAACTTTCCCCGGATTTTCCGGCAGATGTTTTGAATTGTACAAAAGTGCGCCAATTGCAGTGAAAAACGGTTCTTTTGAAGTCACACTGGCTCCTTATGAGGTCAAAGTATTTTCCGCTGAACCATTAAAAACCGCATTTGATCCGGCAAAAAATTACACCCACGGCAAAAATGAGAAACTCGTTGATCACAAGGAGATCCCTTTTGATGATCTCGGTACCGGAGTAATGGGGTACAACTGGCGCGGTTCCTGGATTTGGTCAACGGCACGTCCTTTTGCCCCCAAAGTTTATCTGCGGAAAAAATTCAATGTCGCTGGTTTTCTCAAATCCGCCCATATCGCCATTTCTGCTGATGCAAGCTACCGTTTATTTGTCAACGGTCAAGAGGTCGGCAAAGGTGCATGCTGCTGGATGGCTCAACATTACGATCTGACCAAATATTTCCGCAACGGCGAAAACCTTGTCGCCATCGAGGGAACCGGTGACGGAGGCCCTACCGGAGTGCTTTTCGAGGGAAAAGTCACCGGAAGCAACGGCAGTGAATATTTCATTTCCGATCCGTCATGGAAGTGTACTGCCGAAGCCGCTGAAAATTGGTACACACCGGAATTTGATGATTCCAAATGGTATCCGGCTGTGGTCACATATCCGGTCAGCAAAGGTGTCTGGGGCAGGATCCCGGTCGTCCGTTGATGATGAAAGGGCAATTATATGAATCAGCGTTTTTTGGTTCCCCGTCCCCGGCAGGTCGAAGTTGCTGATAATTTCCATTTACTGACAGAAAATTCCATCTTCGCCGCTCCGGAAGAATTCCGGCAGACTGTTTTGGAAACAGCAGAAAAATTCTGGGGCATCGTTCCGGAATTCAAAACGGTTGAAAAAAGTGCCGACGCAGACAGATACAGTGTGAAAATAACGGAACAGGAAGTTTCTTTCAACGTCGCTTCCCGCAGCGGATTGCTCAATGCTTTCAAAACTTTGCGGCAGTGGGCGGAAGCTGAACCGAATGTTATACAATCAAACCGCAAAGTTCTTTCATGCGGCTCATTTTCCGATGCTCCCGGATTGGGATTCAGAGGCATTCACCTTTGCTACTTCCGGGAAACTGAAGACTGGGAGCTGGAAAAACTGCTCCGTCTGGCGGCATATTACAAATTCAATTATGCCGTGATCGAATTCTGGGGAACATTTCCTTTCAGAAAATATCCGGAATTCCAATGGCAGGAAAAACATTACAACCGGGATTTTATCAAACATCTGATCGATTTGAGCAGAGAGCTGGATATTACCCTGATCCCGCAATATAATTGTTTCGGACACGCTGCCGGTTCATCCATTTCCAACGGCAGGCATGTGATCCTTGACCGTTTCCCGCAATTTGCACCGCTCTTTGAACCGGACGGCTGGACATGGTGTCTTTCCAATCCGCAGACCGGAATGATCCAACGGGAACTTCTTGAGGAGATCTTTGAACTTTTCGGCGATGTCCCTTACTTCCATCTCGGTTTCGATGAAGCATTCAATGCCAATACCTGTCTGCAATGCAGTAAAAGTGATTACCCGGAACTGCTGCTGAAACACATCCTTTTCCTGCATGATCTGCTGGCAGAACACGGAACAAAAGCCATTGTCTGGCACGATATGTTTTTGGAACTGGATAAAGAAAAATGGGGCAGCAACATCATCCTCGACCGCAATACACCCAATCCACACGAAATACTGGATAAACTTCCCCGGGATATTGTGCTTGCCGACTGGCATTACAACAAGCCGGAAGCAGACAAAAACGGAGTTTTCTGGCCGACAGCTGATCACTTCGCGGCGAAAGGTTTTTCCGTACTGCTCTGCCCGTGCAACAACGAAGAAGGTATCATGACCATGGCAGAGCAGGCAGCTGATCACAACTTGACCGGCATGCTGGAAACTACATGGGTGGCAGTTTCCGGGACATCCAATTTGCGGAAACTCTTTTTCGTCAGTGCCAATAAAATGTGGAACCGTTCATGGAAAGCTGAATGCGGTTTCGGCGATGAATTCAACGTGGTCAATGCCCATTTGCGCCACATCGGTCACGATATGAAATTCACCGATCCGGAACACTTCGGCAGTATCTATACCGGATATTCATTTTTTCCATAACGATCTGTAAAAAAACAGGAGTGCTGCAAACCAAATGATTTGCAGCACTCCTGTTTTTTATATACTGAAGCGATCAGGATTCCGGATTCAGAAGCATCCGGATGGCATCTTCAAAAGTTTTGCGCACGGTTGCTTCATCGGCACGCCTGACCAATTCGCTTTCTTCCGCCTTTTCCGCCGCTTTACCCAGCAGATCCAGAAAACATGACGGCAGAGCCGGACGGACAACTCCTTTGACCATCCGGCTGCGGCAGCGGGTGAGATACAACTCCTCCTTTGCCCGGGTCAGGGCAACGTAAAAAAGGCGCAGTTCTTCCTCGTAACCGTTTTCCTCCAATGCTCTTTCATGGGGAAAAATGTTGCGCTCCATGGCGATCTGGATAACGACCGGATACTCCAGACCTTTGGCGGCATGGATACTGCTCAATGTCACAGCATCGGCATCCGGAGATTCCTCCTGCGTGCGGTCATTTTCCTCCATCAGAGAATATGATTCAAGATAGTCGCTCAACGTCACCTCGCCGCCGTGCTTTTTCTCAAACTGTGCCACGGCATTGATAAATTCATCGACATTATCCCGCCGCTTTACACTGTCATCATGGTCACGGTAGATTTTCTGCAATCCGCCATAGTAACCGGCTTTCTGCAAAAAAGCAAGAATTTTTCCGGAAAGATTGCCCGGTGTTTTGAAACTCTCTTTCGCCTCATCAAAAGCACGGAGCATTTCAGCGGTTTCCGCCGCACCTTTGGAAGTCAGAGTTCTGGTAAATTCCATATCCCGCAGAGAACTCATCATCGGAATATGTTCTTCGGCACGGCGGCGTTTAAGCTCCTTGACCGCCTTGGGTCCCACCCCCCGGGGCGGAGCGGCAAGGATACGCAGTACGCTCTGGTCATCCCGGGGGTTTTCCAGAAGCTTCAAATATGCCACGGCATCCTTTACTTCCCGCCGCTGAAAAAACTGCTGACCGCCGACCAGACGGAAAGGTATGCCGGCACTCATCAATGCCTGTTCGATCTGACGTGAAAGCTGATTTGACCGGTAAAGAACGGCAAAATCCTTCCAGCGCAATTCCGGCCGCTCCCCTTTTCTTGAACGGATCAGCTGTGCCGCAAATTCAGCCTCCTGATCATCCCGGTCAAGCATGGTGACTTTCGGTTTTGTTCCCTGCCCCAAAGCACTCCACAACCGCTTTTCATGACGGTTGACACCGGTACCGATAACAGCATTGGCGGCATCGAGAATAGCAGAAGTGGAACGGTAATTCTGTTCAAGTTTTACCGTAAGCGTACCGGGGAAAAGTTTGGGGAAATCCAGAATATTGCCGACATCGGCACCGCGCCACGAATAGATACTCTGGTCATCGTCACCGACTACACACAAATTGCATCTGCTTCCGGCGATCATCCTGACCAATTCAAACTGCGCTCCATTGGTATCCTGATACTCATCGACCAGCAGATATTCATAACGTGCCTGATACTCTTTGAGGACCTCCGGGTGTTCGGTAAAAATACGCCACGCCAGAAGAAGCATATCATCAAAATCGATAAGATTCTGCATCTCCATCAAATCACGGTACTTTTCATAAATATGCGCCACCGTCGCTTCAAAGCTGGTATCTGCCGCTTTCAAAGCACTTTCCGGCGTATGCAAACGGTTTTTCCAGCTGCCGATCATAGCAAAAGCTTTGGATGCAGGAAAACCATCGTATGAACAGCCGCATTCCCCCAGTGCCTGCTTGAAGATCCCCTGCTGATCCGATTCATCAGCAATGGTGAATCCGGTCTGGAATCCCAGGCGGGCAATGTGTTTACGCAAAATTTTTATACAAAAGCTGTGAAATGTCCCCAGCGTCACCCGCTTTGCCGCATTTTCATCGACCAATTGCGCCAGACGTTCCCGCATCTCCCGGGCGGCTTTATTGGTAAAGGTCAATCCGAGAATACTTTCCGGAGCGATCCCTTCAGCAAGCATACTGGCTATCCGGAAAGTGATCACCCGTGTTTTTCCGGTTCCGGCACCGGCAAGCACCAGCACCGGACCGGTATGTTGTCCGGCAGCGGCAGCCTGCTCTTTATTGAGCTGTGACAATATCTCTTTTGATGTCATAAATCTTTGATTTCCAAGTTAAAAAGTGTTTCCGCATTGCGATAGAATATCTTTTCATTATCCTCATTACTCAAATTCATCGTCAGGACATCCGCAATCGCCTGCGCCGGAAGCGAAGCCGGATAATCACTGCCGAAAAGAATTTTATCCGTCCCGTGTGCCAGAGCGATTTTGCGGGCTTCTTCAGCCGGAAGTTCCCAGAAGGTGCTTGAAGTATCGAACCACACATTTCTGCCGACCAGATGTTTCTGTACTTCATCCCATTCAGAATATCCGCCGAAGTGAGCGGCGATCACCTTGAGATACGGTAATTCATCCAGAACTTTCGCCAGCCGCCACGGGGAAGAAAAATCAGTCCGGCGATCACCCATGTGGATCGTTACCGGCAATTCATCGCCGATCATCTCATAAATCCGCATCATCCGGGGTTCATCAATGTAAATTTTCTGAAAATCCGGATGGATCTTGATACCCTTCAATCCCATATCCTTTATGCGGCGCAACTCACCGGCAGGATCTTTATAATCAGGATGCAGAGTACCGAATGCGTAAAATCTCCCGGGGAAATCACGCTGCGCCTGCGCCAGAAAATCATTGGCGGGGATCACCTGTTCCGGTTTGGTGGCACAGGAAAAAATCAGCGATGTTGCCACTTTCGCAGCATCCATCGATGCAAGCAAATCAGCAATACTGCCGCCGCCGGGCCATTTGTGGTGATAGTAACCTTCAAGAAAAGCTACTGCTTTATCTGCGATCTTCGCCGGAAAAATGTGTGCATGTGAATCAAAATATTTCATTGTATTACCTCGTCCGGATAATATAACATGAAAAAGTGGTTCCTGCAACTTTTTTGCCGGAAAATCCCACAGCTTTTTCAATAACAGAGCGGAAAATCATTTCCTCCCATACAAAAAATCCCCGCATTTCAAAAAAATGCAGGGATTTGGGAAACTGTTTTACAATTTCACTTCGATACCGGCGCGGCAGGTGCGGCAGGAAACATGGATTTGAAATTTGCTTCCTTGAGCAGCTTGTCACAATATGCCTGGAACGCTTCGCCTTTTTTGGACTGCTCCAGCATGGCGATCAACTCACTTTTGATCTTGTCAAAGGGAATTTCCACCTGTTTCGGCTCAACTTTGATCAGAATGTGGGATGCACGGATGGTTCCGGCAGGATCCTTGGGATCACTCGCATCGCGGCGGATGATGTGATAACCGAACTGGGTTTTGACCGGTTCGGAGATCTGACCGACCTGCAAAGCAAATGCGGCATTTTCAAATTCAGGGATCATCTGACCTTTACCGAAAGCTCCCAGTGAACCGCCCTGCTCTTTGCTGGGACAAATACTGTTGGCTTTGGCAAGTTCAGCAAATTTGGCAGGATCTTTTTTCAATTCAGCAAGCAAAGAATTGGCTTTATCCAGAGCAGCTTTGTCGCACTCGGCATCGACCTGGGGCTCAACAAAACGGGCCTTGTTTTCATTGTAATACTTAAGCGCATCCGCTTCGGTCACTTTGACACCGGCAAAGATGTTCTTTTCTGCAAATTCCTGCAATGCCGCCTGTTTCTGCATCGCCGGATCCTGACTCTGCTTGTCAATGAACTGCTCTTTGGTCATTTTCTGCTGGGCAAGGAACTGCTCAAATGAGGCAAGATCCTCTTTGGAGGCTTTGCCAATCTCTTTTGCCCAAATATCTTTGACCCGCTGGGCAGACGGCTTGAAACCGGCTTTGTCCATGGCGGCAGTCAGCAGCTGTTCCTGGATCATGTTTTTGACGATCTCCGGAGCTTTGGCAACGACCATCTGGGCAGTAACACCGGGAGGAAATTTGCCATCAGGGAACTGTTTTTTCAACTCGGCAACAAAATCGGCTTTGGTAAAGTCTTTACCATTAACACTGGCAAGCACATCCGGCAGAGTTTTGACCGCATCATCAATGGTAACAGCAGGTCCCTGCTGGAACATCTGCATCATCTGCGCCTGCTGTTCCGGAGTAAGCTGCTGCGGCTCCGCTGCGACCGCACCGGAAAGCATCGTGGCAGAAAGCATTCCGCCGAGCAATAATTTTTTCATCATCTTAAAATCCTTTCTCTTTTGTTCTGCGTGATAAACACACAATTGCTTACATGTACATCTTACAAAAATAGACCACCTATTGCAAATTTCAAGCACATACAGCATGATACAAAACAAAAAACATCAACAAATGCCGTTTCGCACATATTTTTTGCAAATTTTTACATACAGCTTTTTGCACTCTTTATGCACTCTGCGCAAAAAGATATATTTTATGATGAAAACTGCATTGCAAAAACAGTTTATTTATGGTATATTTTAACATGCAACCAACCCAAACTTTAAGTAGAGGTGAAGAAAATGGATATTATTATCTGCAAAACTTCCGCCGATGCGGAAAAACTCGCCGCGCGCATGATCGCCGATGCGATCAACGCCAAACCGGAATTCAAACTCGGTCTCGCCACCGGTGCGACCATGGAAAACGTCTATGCCGAATTGTCCCGGCTCAACAAAGCCGGTGAAGTGGACTTCTCCCAGGTGCGTTCCTGGAACCTCGATGAGTATGCCGGTCTTGCTCCGGAACACGACCAGAGCTACCGCTACTACATGAATAAACACCTTTTCAACAACGTCAATATCGACATCCGCAATACCCATCTGCCCGACGGTCTGGCTCTGGATGAAGAACTCGAAGCTGCCCGCTATGATGAATCCATCGACGAAGCCGGCGGTATCGATCTGTGGCTGGTCGGTATCGGCAAATCCGGTCACGTCGGTTTCAACGACCCCGGAACCAGCTTCTCCAGCCGCACCCATGTGGCTTATTTGAACAACACCACCTATGAGCAGAACAAAATCTACTTCAATCCGCCGGAATCCATGCCCCGCCGCGCCTACACCGCCGGTGTCGGTACCGTGCTTGATGCCAAAAAAGTTCTCCAGCTCATCACCGGTGAACGCAAAGCCGCCATCGCCGCCGCCGCTATCGAAGGTCCGATGACCGCTATGATCAGCTCCAGTGCCCTGCAGCTGCATCCGGATACCGTCATCATCCTCGATGAAGCCGCTGCCGCCGATCTGAAACTCAAAGATTTCTACAAAGAAGTCTTTGAAAACGATCCCAAATGGGAAGCCTACCGGTAAGAAACACCACACTCCCGGGCAACGGAAGTTCCCGGGAGTTATTGTCTTGTTATAAGGAATTTGTGAGATGAAAAAAATTCAAGTCGTCAGCCGGATCGCTCCGGAACTTGATCCGCAATTCGTCCCTGCCGCCCTCTGGAACCGGGAGTTCCGTAAAGCCGCCGCCGCTTCCTGTGATGCTATCGACATTGCCATCACGCTGGAGCGCGCCAATGGTGCAATTTCCCGCTTCGACAGCAAACTTTTTGCTGATACTGCGGAAAATCTCGACCTCAACTTCCGCTACGTTGAACGTATCGTTAAATTCATGCTCTGGGCATTCGGCGGAAAAACCGTCACCATCGCCGGAGCCCCGCTGGTCGCCGCCAAACTCGCTGAAGTTTACAGTGAAAACGGTGAACGTGCCTTCGATTATCAGGTCATGGGAGAACGCATCTACGGCGGAAAATTTGAAGTCAAATCCTGTTCTTTTGCCGATGCCCCGGCGGAAAAGAAGATCTCCGTCAAACTCGGCGGCAACTTTGAAGGCTGCCGTATCGGTTTCGACCTCGGCGGATCAGACCGCAAATGCGCCGCTGTGATCGACGGCAAAGCTGTCCACAGCGAAGAGGTCGTCTGGGATCCGTACTTCCAGAAAGATGTGAATTACCACCGCGAAGGGATCCTCGATTCTCTGCGCCGTGCCGCTGCCAAACTGCCCCGCATCGATGCCATCGGCGGTTCTGCTGCCGGTGTCTATGTGGACAATCAGCCCCGGATCGCCTCTCTTTTCCGCGGTATTCCGGAAGCTGATTTCAAGAGCAAAGTCCAGCCGATCTTCCTTGAGATCGCCAAAGAATTCCCCGGCGTGCCTTTCGTGGTACTCAATGACGGTGAAGTCACCGCTCTTGCCGGTGCGGTCAGTCTGGAAAAAAATGCTCTCATCGGCCTTGCCATGGGAACCAGTGAAGCCGTCGGCTATGTCACACCGGAAGGCAATCTGACCGATTATCTCAATGAACTTGCCTTCGCTCCGGTCGATTACCGTGAAGATAATCCGCCCGTTGACGAGTGGAGCGGTGATGCCGGTGTCGGAGCTATGTATCTTTCACAGCAGGCGGTCGGCAGACTGGTCAAACCTGCCGGTTTTGATTTCCCTGCCGGTACTCCCCTGCCGGAAATTCTGAAACTGGTGCAGAAAGCCCGCAGCGAAGACGATCCCAGAGCCTCTGCGATCTACCGTTCAGTAGGTGTATATCTGGGTTACGCCATCGCCCATTACGCTGATTTCTACGCATTGGAAAATCTGCTGCTGCTGGGACGTGTTTCCAGTGGTAAAGGCGGCGACGAAATCATCAATGAAGCTGCCCGGGTTTTGAAAGAGGAGTTCCCCGAACTCAATGTCACCATCCATATTCCGGATGAAACTTTCAAACGGCACGGACAGGCGGTCATCGCTGCTTCTCTGTAACATATTCTGTATACAAAGACACTTCTCCGGCAATGTCATTGAAAGTTGCCGGAGAATACTGATTCTGCTCATGCAGTTGGTTTGAGCTATTTAAAGTGTTGCAGCAAGGTAAGCAATCAAACCGTCAGTAATGCACCGAGCCAATCGTGACAAATCTGGTGTGATTGCATACGGGATTTTTGCCAAGCTTTTTTGAAAAAAGCGTCGATCAAGCCCTCCGCGAAGCGAAGGGTGCGACGATC
>JAZSIZ010000116.1:0-3535 GCA_045534015.1 Victivallaceae bacterium
AGCAGCGATTTGTCAACTGTCAAATCACGGTTTGTTTTCTATCGGTGGATGCAGCGTGTGACAAGGTCGTGTTTTGCGACGAGTACGCAGAGGGAGTATACGACTGTATTCGACCTCTGCGGCGCAGGAGCAAGGCGCGAGATTGACCACGATGCGCCACCGCAGTAAAGATTTTTCACAAAAATTGAGACAATAATAAACTCCTCAAAAACTTTTGCAGCTGCCCCGTTGAAAAATTCAATTTTCACAGGAAAAAGAGTAACGGGTGATGCTGCGATGGGGCTTCCCGGGAGCGACAGTCACATCGGGGAAGTGATCATGATTCACTGAATCCGGCCAACTCTGGGTTTCCAGACAGAATCCGCTGTGGGGCAGATAGCGGCTTTTACCTTCGCAGTTGAGAAAACCGCCCATGTAAAACTGCAATCCCGGACGGGTGGTCGCCACGGTCAGTTTTATTCCGGATCTTCCGGCAGTGACCCATGCGACCTCCCGGCACGCTTCCTCTTTGCTGCTCAATATGAAATTATCATCAAACCCGTTGGGATTTTCACTCAATATCTCACTGAATCTTTTTCCCTGTCTCAAATCGAAGCGGGTATTTTCCACCGGAATGAGTTTGCCGGTCATCTGGAGAAAACGGTCGGTTTCAGTTACAGCACCGGCATTGATCACCACCGTATGATCTGCGGTGGAACCGGTATTTTCCCCATCCAGATTAAAGTAGGCATGGCTGGTAAAATCCGCCACGGTCAGACGGTCACTTTCAGCAAAGAACTCTATTTCCAGTGTATGCCCGGGCAGCCACCGGTAAGAAACACAGACATTCAGATCGCCGGGGAAACCGCTGTCGCCATCCGGACTGAAAAGCGAAAGCGTCACCTGCGTATCATCAAGTTTTTCAATTTTCCAGAGCCGGTGGGAAAAACCGAAACCGCCGTGGAGCGTACAGATATTATTGTCATTCAGACACATCTGATAAATTTTTCCGTCGAGCGTAAATCTCCCGCCGCTGATCCGGTTGGGGATCCTGCCGACCAGAGCCCCCAGATACCCGGGATTGACCAGATAATCAACCGGATTTTTCCAGCCGGGCAGAACATCGGTCAGAATGCCGCAAACATCAGGAACATAAAGAGCGGTCAGGCAGCCGCCGAAATTGGTCAGGTCAACTCCGGAACCATCCGGCAAACGGAGTTTGATCAACTCTGCATCTCTGCCATCGGGCAGAGTAAAAAACTTTTCAACATCCATTTTATCACGCCTCTAAACTGCGGAGCAATTCCAGAGCATTGAGTCTGCCGACCCGGGTCAATTCATCCTGCGTAAGGAAATCCAGAGAAGCGAGGAACTCCATACACTGCGTGATCGTAGATGCAGAACCTACCAGACACTGTTTTTCCGGATTGTAAAGTTTTCCATTGGGATAAAGCACCGCCCGGTTGCCCAGAGTACCGTATTCTCCCGGCGGGAAACCGGTCAAACTGGAAGCATCACTGGTGATAATGGTCTTATCCACCCCCTTGCAGCGGATGATGATCTTCACCAGCTCGCCGGGCAGATGATGACCGTCGGTGATGATCATGGCAGTCAGACGTTCTTCGGCAAGTCCGGCAAAAACCGGATTGTAGTGACGGTCAAGCTGATTGGGGCAGCCGTTGCCCAGATGGGTGAGCAGCTTTGCTCCGGCATCGGCAGCGCGCCGCACTTGTTCGTAATTTGCCATGTGATGACCGACACTGACGGCGATTTTATGCTCCGTCATATAAGCAGCAGCTTCAGCGGCTCCTTCTGAATCGGCACCGATGGTAACGATTTTGATTTTTCCGTTTGCCGCATCCAGCAAACGTTCCATATTCTCCACAGTGGGAGCGCAGACAAAAGCCGGATCATGCGCACCGACGGCACCGGGAACCGGACTGATGAAAGGTCCTTCAAAGTGAATACCCGGAACATGTTTTTCCAGACCGTGTTTTTCCACGGCATCCATGATAATGGCAGCATGGCGGCTGTTTTTTTCCAGAGAACCGGTGATGATGGTCGGCAGAAATATATCCGTACCGGAAGCAAGAAGCTCATCAGCTGATTTGAGAAATTTATCTGCGGTCAGCCCCTCTGCGCTGTAATCCACTCCATTGTGACCGTTGACCTGTAAATCTATCCATCCGGGATTGAACATTTTTTCACCTCTGTTTTTGTTGGAATCATTTGAAATAATATACTGCATTTACTGAATTTTTGCAAATTTTTTCATAATATCATAAAAATTTTTTCAAAAAGGCTTGATTTTTTATCCGGTGAGTGTAATGTATATCCAGAGAGCGCGGAAAAATGCGCAGAAATATCCAAAAATAAGGAGAAAGAGTATGATTTGGATGTATGTCGGAATTGTCGTGGCAATTCTCGGTTTTGCCGGTGTATTGGTTTGTGCGAAACTGGCTAAAGGTAATCCCAATATCCAGCCTGTGGCGATCGCCTGTGCCGTGTTTATGCTTGCCGGTATCGGTACTTACGGTTATATTTACCTGAACAAAGCCGAATTTGAAGCTGCCGAACAGGCTGCTAAACAGCTGATCTTTGAAAAAGCTCTGATGAACAAAATCGGTACTGAACTCAAAGGTAAAAAGATCTTCTGGTTCACCGGTGACGGCGAAAGCGAAAATGCCAAAGCCAAACTGGAAGTCCTGAAAGCTGCGTCCGGTGCTGAAGTTGTGGTCGTTGCTCCGAAACAGAGCGAAGACGGTATGGGCGGTATGATCAACTTCAAAGAAGAGATCGCCAAAGTCGGTGCAGATGATGTCGTGCTGCTGGATACCGATACCATGGGTTTTGAAGAAGACCTCAAAAAAGCCATTGCGGATCCCAAAGGCTGCAAGTTTGCCATCGGTGCTTCCGGTTCCGGCGTGATCAATATTCTCGGTGAAAAAGATGCCCAGAAACTTTTCGGCAACAAAATCCTCTTTGTGGTCAGCAGTGTTGCAAACGCTGATCAGGAATATGAACCCAGCGAAGATAACCTTGACGAAGCTTTCAGCAAACGCTATGAGCTGGTCAAAGAATATGACAAAACCAAACTTGGAGTGATGTAATTTAATTTACTTCATGCCGTTGTGCGCCGGGAATTTTCCCGGCGTATTTTTTAATCTGTAGTTATTGTCCCAATTTTTGTGAAAAATCTTTACTGCGGTGGCGCACCTGCTCGGCAGGTTGCGGGGTGTCTCGCTGCTCCGTTGTCGCAGCTCAATCAACGCTTTTTTGAAAAAAGCTTGGCAAAAAACTGCCGGGCGGGTAGCCTGCTGTCGCGCACGCCTCGTTGGGCGTGCTTGATCGGGAACCCCTGTCCTCCAAAGCTTCAGCGACGGAGGAGCGTAGCAAATCCCGCCATTAGCTAACACCTTGTCGCGGCGTAGCGTAAGCGAAGACGGATGCATCCACCGATAGAAAATAAACCGTGATTGGACAGTTGACAAATTACTGCTTGTGTGATATGTTTCATGCATTACAAATTACGTTTTTTTTGCAAATTTATATTTCA
>JAZSIZ010000099.1:0-11857 GCA_045534015.1 Victivallaceae bacterium
AATCACGGTTTGTTTTCTATCGGTGGATGCAGCGTGCGACAATGTCGGGTTTTGCGACGAGTATGCAGAGGGAGTATACGACTGTATTCGACCTCTGCGGCGCAGGAGCAAGGCGCGAGATTGACCACGATGCGCCACCGCAGTAAAGATTTTTCACAAAAATTGAGACAATAATGATTTTTTTATTTTCCCACCCATTCCGGCACATCAAAATCACCATCGTAAATGGCAGAACCGATCACCCGGAAATGCTTCATACGACCGGGGAATATCTGATTTTCAACGTGCTGTGTACCGACCGCAAGTATATTTTCAATGGCAAGGTTGAGACTTTTTGTTGCTCCGGAGTAATCAGCGATTTTCACTCCGTCACTGTAAAGCGTTACAACCTCACCTTTTTTGACCATTGCCACATGGTGATAAACGCCGTCATTCACCCATTCAGAGTGTTCTGCACCGCCGGTTGTAGTATCAAAATAGTCATTCCAGAACATTGCCGGGCGATAACCGCTTCGTCCCCACTGTATGCACACACACATGGTAGACCATGAGCTTTTATTGCCGAACAGTCCGCAATATCCGGTAGTATTGGAAGTGACAGTGTAATCCATCTCAATGGTGAATTCTTTGAGATCAGACATGGATTCGCCGATTACATAATCCAATGCCCTTGTGTTGTCAAAGCAAAATTCACCATTCTGCAAAACTTCGCCGCTTCCGACCAAAGCCGGCACAGTTCCAGTTACAAGATCATTGATCCCGATATTGGCATCAATGGCAAAGAGTGATGCACTGCCCGGAAAATTGTTCACGATGTTGTCAAAAAGACCACTGACTTGCACCAGCGCATCAGCTGAATATATACCGCCAACGACCGGAACATACGATGTTCCATAGGTCAATCCGGTGGTCAACTCTGTCTCAAAATCGTAAATACCATCGGTCAAAACCGCTTTGTACCCATCCCATGTTTTGGGAACATTCTCATCCACTGTTATTTGAATTTCGGAAACTGCCGGGGCAGGGGAAATTCCGGTCGCCTTATCATTGTCGTAATCGTAACCGGTATTCCAGTAGCTGCTGCTTGACGTGGGTTCTCCCATATCGTGATAGTATAATGCCTGATAAACCGGCGTGTTGTAATCGGCATCGATACCCCAATTATAGTCGCTTTCGCTGTAGTAATAGTATTCCGCTTCCGTATGCTTCCACACTTCGCCGCCGCTTGAAGTTTTCAAAGTGGTCAATTCATACTCGCCGTTGACTGCCGCAGTCCCGGCGTTTTCCACTTTGATGCGGGGAACTTTCCGGGGGCCGAAAACGGCGGCACACTTGTAAAAGTTTATACCGCCGCCACCGACCGGAAACGCCATGCCGTTGATCCGGATAACCGGCTGCCATGTTGTTTTTTTCACATCTGCAGTATTTTGCGGATTTATTTGTATTGCCATAATTTACCTCATCCTTGGTATTCAGTTACAGTTAATCCGATTTTTTCCCCGTTGGGTCTTATCCATTCACCTTCAGTGGGAGTTTTCCCATTTGATATTGAATTGTCGCAATAGTAGAAATTCAATGACTCAAAAGTATCATTGGGGGGGTAATAAAAACGCCACCTTCCATCGTAAACGTATATCGCCCTTGCATGTTTATTGATATATACTTTTCTGCCCTCATATATATTACCGTTTGCCCAATAATCACCATTGAATTCTTCTATATCAGCACCGCTTACGGTGTAGACAAAAGGTTTATCCCTGTTACAGGCAGTGGCAGGTCTAAAGAGATCGTCAATAAAATTGATCTCTTTTCTGGTCAATGCCCGGTCGTATATCAAGATGTTTTTTATTCTTCCATTAAAACCATCAGTGCCGTTTTCATTACAAGAACCGATATAAAGTTTCGGATCGCTGATACCCTGTGCATAATTGATATAACTGCAGCTAAAGCCGGAAATGAAATAATAATATCTTTTATTTTGACGGACAACTGCAACGGTGCACCATTTGTCAAAAGTCCTCTCGCTCAAATATCTTCCGTTTTCATCCGTAACGCTCGGACAAACCAGAAACACACCATTATCGTTTTTTTCTATATAAGGTAAAAATTGCTGTGCCTCATTACCGCCTATACACAGCGGATATGTTGGCGTGTTGTCTGCACAATCGTAGATGTTTACCTCAAAAATCAAAGTGAAATCTGAATCATCACCTGTTCCTATACTGATGTTTTTTTCCGGCATGAGAACCGCATTCCCGGCAAAATCCGCACCGTATACTTCGGCAACAGCACCATTATTGATAAGTTTGCCGCCGATCCCGGCACTTGATATGCCGCCTTGCAACGGTGCATAAAATACCAGTCCGTCAGTCATATTTCCAAACGGCGCAGGTTTGATTTCCATGGTGCAGTCTGCTGAATAAATTTTACCTGTTTCCGGATATGATGTGCCGTAGGTCAATCCGGTGGTCAGATTTTCTTCAAATGTGTAAAAGCCATCTTCTCCGAGTGTCGCTTTATAACCGTCCCAAGTATGGTATGCGTTAGGATCGATTTTAGTGATAACAGCTGCCTCGCAACTCATGGTTTCAAGTACATTGCCTTCTTTGTCTGTCCACGAAGTTCCGATACTGCCATAATATTCCAATCCTTTTTCCGGATTGAACTCATTATGTGACAACCCCCATTTTTTGTCAAATTCATTATAATGATAGTACCAGTTGTACCAAATTCCCGTAGCTACTTCATACCCATATATGTAAGCGTATTTTTTATTTCCGTTCTCATCGGTTGTATATCTGCTTTCTGAAAGTTCATATACTCCGCTGTAACTGCCTGTTGGAAAAAGATTTCGGATTATTACACATTCCTTTTCATAAAGACCATGAACTGCGGCACACTTGTAGGCATCCATTGAATAATCTGTCTTGTGCGTTCCAGTTACACCGAAAATGGTTTTTCCATTGATAATATTTTCAGGAAGCAAATCTGCATCACCTTTGACGGTCAAATCTCCGGAAAGATAGGTGTCTGCCGGAATAGTCTGATCGACCGTTCCGGGAGTGATGGTTGCGGCTGCTTTAGCAGTGCCGACAGAATATTTCGATTGATATTTGTTGTAACCTACCGGAATAGTGACCACATTGCCAGACAAAGACGGTCTATCCATTTCTGCCACGGTCAAGGTCTGTTCCTCTGCAATATATCCCATTGGAACGGTTACAGTGTTTCTGCTCAAGCTTGCCGTGACCGTCTGAATCGCTCCATTTACCGGCTTACCGTTAACATCTGCGCCTACTTTTCCGGCAAGAATATCAGAAGCAGTGGCAGTGATGAAAGAAAGATCCAGTGTGACCGAATTTTCCGGTAACGGTTTACCGGTGAGGAACATTTTCAAATCCACATCTTCGGCAGTACCGACATCTGCCGGAGCATCGCCGAAAAGGTCGATTCCCTGAAACATACCATTCTCATTGATATAGCCGTATTCTACTGTTTCGCCGCCGCCATCGCCGCTTCTGATGCCTTCGACACCGAAAACAGTCACTCCGGCAGCGATGTTTTCAGGAATGAGATTGGCATCACCTTTGACAGTCAAATCTCCGGAAAGATAGGTATCTGCCGGAATAGTCTGATCGACCGTTCCGGGAGTGATTGTTTCAGCTGCTTTGGCAGTGCCGACAGAAACAGAACAGCCGGAATCATAGATTCCGTAAGGGAAAGCAACCTGATTGCCGTTGACAATAATATCGCTATTCAGCCTTGTCGGTAAAGTTCCGTTAAGGACACCGGTTTCAGTTACAATGGCAGTCCCCTGCCGGATGTCAGACGCAGTGGCGGTAACTTCCGACCAGTTGACATCACTTCCGGTGTTTTCTACGGTCACAGTCTGCTCTGTTGCCACATATCCGGGGTAGATGGTAACGACATTGCCGTCAACTTCCGGAGCTTTAGCTTCTGCCACGGTCAAGGTCTGTTCCTCTGCAATATATCCCCTGGGGACAGTTACCATATTGGCAGACAATGCCGCAATAACAGTTTTGATATTTCCGGTAACTTTATCTCCTGCGCCATTAACGGCAACCACGCCTTCAAGCAATCCGTCAGCTGTAACAGTTACTCCGGTCAAATCAATGCTGCTGCCGGATGGCAGAGCTGCTATGGCACCGGCATACTGATCGAGCAATTCATCGGTCAGTGTGCCGCCTTTGGTGTTGATTGCAGACTTGATGGCTTCTTTTGCCGCTCTGATCCGGATTATTTCATTGGCAATACTCATATGATCATATCTCCTTGAGCAAGTTATCCACACCGGCAAGGGTTCCGCCGATTTCCTGCAAAGCATCTTCAACGCTTTCACCGGAAAACCAGTTGCCGCTGTCAGTTATTTTCAGTGTTTGGGCTGTGACATTTTCGTGACTGTCGGAAATCGCTGAAATTTTTTCTTCCAATCCGGCGGCGATCGCCTGTATTTGTACCGCCGTAAAATAAGCCGGATCATCGATCACGCTGTCACCTCCGCTTCCCCGGTAGACCCGGTTGTGCAGGATCACCGGAAACTGCCAGGCGAAAACCGGATTCCCATCGGCATTGAATCCTCCCAGTTCACACAGCAGTTCCAGTTGACTTTTTCCTTCCATTGCAGCTGTGATGCCGGACGTTGCACTGTTATTCAAAGGTACAGTAAAGACTGAGTGTCCGGCAGGATCTTTCTGCAATGTCACTCCGCTTGAGATCAACAGAGGAGGATATTCATTGTTGTTGCATGCCAGATCAAAGGCGCAATATCCGGCGGCAAAATCCAATTCATCTGATGGATAATCCGGCAATTGGGCACTTTCTCCGACAGCCGTTGTATGCAATTCAAACTCCAGCAGAATTCCGGTGCCGAGAGTGAATTCCAAAGTTATTCCGGTATCTGAACCGAAATCATCGCACAAAACAGCTCCTGAATTACTGATTTTCAAGAAGGATCGTATTTTCTGCATATTCATTTACTCCATATATTTATAGTTTATTTCGGGAAAATTTTCTTTGTTGAGCAGCATCATTATGTCCGTTCCCCAGTTGCCAGTGATATGAGCTGTTATTTTATTTTCCCAGTTGTTGTTGTCAAGAACATGCTCAATCATATCTGATGCCGGGGAGAAATCGATCTCTTTTGTTGCACAACCGGCAGCAAAATCCATGTCGAACTCCTGATTTTCAGAAAATATAACATGGTTGACCCCGTCGCGGTAACAGCTCGCACTTACAGTTGAACGGACTTTCCCGACTCCACGCAGCAGAGGACATCCGGCTTTGCCGGGGATAGCGGAAGACGGTTTGTAAAACCAGCGGTGATTGTAACATTTTCCACGGTATTTGTCTTTCCAGTGGTCTGCAAGGTCTGTACGGATCAGAGCGGTATCAGCCATATCTATGTTGCCAACTTCAGAAAATCTGCCGTATTTCGTGCTGCCATCGGTATACATGTAAACATGCATATCGCAATCAACATAAAATCCCTTCAGATTCGGTATATTCCCGAGGTCTCTCATCGGCAGCGGATAACGGATTTTGTCATTGACCAGTTTTGCTGCGGCTTTGATAAATTCACTTGCGGTGTGCCGGTGCGATGGTACTGTTCCGGGTTTTCCGAAAAAGGCATAGCGGTCAATATCTGCTGAACTGTAAGCCGGATCGTCAATGTCATTTTGTGCGCGATCGTCATAAGTCATATCCACCCATGTCCCCAGATTATCCGGATCAAAAGAATTGCCCAGCATGTGAAAGATCGCCTGACGCATGGAGGGTATCATACTCTCTATGCCGTCCATGTTGTTTTTTACTTTGCAGGGAACTTGCCGAACTTGCCCGAAACGCCATTTTTCTTTGTTTATTCCGTAAAACTCCATTCTTTCCCAGAGAGCTTCACACAGTATGTTCCATGCTGTTACAATAGATACCGGTTTTTCGCCAAGCCACATCATTTCAAATACCAATCCTCTCCGAAAATCATCCGTCCGATACCCGGTTCCAAACGGTATATCTGATCGACTTTTCCCCGTCTGAATGTTCCCAGCAGCTGACTGAAAACTTCCGTTCCCGGCAGTTCTGTGACAAATTCAGCTGAATATGTTTTTGTGTCGGTGTCATAAAAAAATGCCAGATATATTTTCCATTCCTGCTTGTCGTCAAGAAGTAACTCTGTGACAGGGATAGTGTCAAGTCCCGGCACGTCAGTAGCTCCGCAATAGCTGCTTGCGCTGTCGTATCCGTTGACGATTTTTACCGATACGGTTGACAGGGCAACCAATTTGAAATAGCCGTAATAGCTGTTTTCCGGTATGACAGACGAAGCACCACCGAGCAGGATCAACCCGGGCAGGGTTCGGCTGCCGGACAATTGAAGCGGCTCAAGCAGAATAAGAGCATTGCCGCTTTCTCCGGCGGTAAGTCCGGCATTTGACGGCAGGGCATATTTGCCATTACCGGAAAAATATGCCGGAGCAATGCCGGAAATGACCGCTCTGCCGGAGTTGCCCGGTTCAATATCATCCAGAGCTATCGCCCAGGGCACAGAATCATCCACTGCCGGTATCCCGGTGAAAATCGCATGTCCGCAGCAGCGGGACAACTGCATTGATTCATCGCCGTAAGCTCCGGTAAGAGCGACCGGAGTGAAACTGCCGATCGTGCCGGATGAAATATTACAGAAATCAACCGTGGTATTGTTCAAAGGCGGCAAATTGTTTTCATCACATGGAATATCAAAGTTGTAATACATGAAGATACCTTCCTTTTTTACAGTTCCAGCAGCGCAAAAGAGGCGCGCTCATAAATGCGGCTGACATGTACCGAATGGATATGATTTTTACCGGCACCCGGGGTGCGGAGCAGCCAGAGATGATCCCAGCCGTCAACATGACCGACCGGAATTCCGGCGGCAACCCTTTCCCCGCCGGGGCGGATCAGGAAACGATAGGTCAGATCGCAGAGTTCTTCTCCGTTCCGTCCCTCGAAAGGATCGCTTTTGATCAATCCGGTAAAGAGCAACTCACCGGCATGCCAGTTTTGGAATGTTTCAGAATTGACCTTGCCCACCAGAGCGGCGACCTGCCGCAGATAGTTGCGCGATTCGGCTTTTTTCCGGCGGAAAGTGGCGACACATTCCAATTTCATTTCAGGGGTGTATACTTCAACGCGTCCGGAAACTCTTGCCGCCCCGTACATACCGTTCCAGTCGATCAGAGTTCCGGGGGCAAGATCGGGATCTGCCGGATCAAGTTTCATGGAAAAAATACACCCGAGTGAATCCCGTTTCCAACTTTTTTCTCCGGAAACTTCGGCGTGCCATTCCCGGTCGCCGGAAGATTTGCGTTTTCTCCGGTCATTGCCTGAATCCAGATTTTTTGAGCGGTAGTGGACACCGAATTCGATGATCCCGTTTCCGGGGGTGCGCAGGATTTCCACTGAATCTTTGGGGATATTCTGCCACATATCAGGAGCGTTGGAAAAAACTTCCGCCACTGCCTGATCTGTTTCATCAGGATGTACTCCGCGTGCCACGTAATTCAGCCGTGCGGTTTCGCATTTACCGTAGCGGTTGAGTTTGCGCTGTTCGCCGACAGTTCTTGAGATTTTCACGAATTTACTCCTTTTTTTTATGATTTTCCGTTTTTTCAGCCGGGTCAAAAAAAATTTTTTACTGTGCTGAAAAACACTCTTCTCTACAATAAAGGCGGATCGTAAACACAAAAAAGAGAGCTTTTTGCAAATGAAGACTTGAAAAAAGTTGTTTTTGGGGTTATTTTAATTACCCGACAATTTTAAGTTGTGGTATAATGTCTGCAGAAGATGTGTTTCTGCGGCAGAGTTTATTTTTAACGGTAATAACAAAAAACAGGATGAAACGAAAATGAAAAGAACTTTTCAGCCCTCGAACCGCCGTCGTAAACGCCGGCTTGGTTTCTTCGCCCGCATGGCAACTGCAGCCGGTCGCAACGTCATCAGACGCCGCCGTCAGAAAGGCCGCGCACGGCTCACTGCCTGATCCGGTGTGACGTGTTGACCGCACCTGCCGGAGCGGATTGCCGCAGCAACATCCGTTTCCGCCTGAAAAAAAAGGAAAAACTGCGTTTTAAATCACAGTTTGACCAGATCCGGCGCGACGGGGTAAAAAGTGTCGCTCCCGGCATGGTAGTAGTGGTTGCGCCCTCCCCGGAAAACCGTCTGGAGTGCGGTGTTATATGCAGCAAAAAATACAGTCTGCTTGCTGTTGTACGCAATCGGGCAAGACGATTGATGTGGGAGAGTTTCCGGATGTTGAAACCGGGACTCTCCCCGTGTCGCATTTTGCTGATACCGCGCCGCCGGATGATGGGATACGACCGGATGAGGACGACTGCGGAACTTGCGGAGATACTGAAAAGCCGTCAGGTTCTGAAGGAGGAAGCGATTCTTTCGCCATCCGGACAGCGATTCTGCTGATCCGTTTTTACCAGAAAGCGATTTCTCCGCTTCTGCCTGCACAGTGCCGCTATTATCCGAGTTGTTCCAACTATGCTGTTGAGGCTTTCCGGAAGCGTGGTTTCTGGATGGGTGGTCTGCTTACTTTTTTGCGGTTGTTGCGTTGTCAACCATTTGCCGGATGCGGTTATGACCCGGTGCCGGAACGTGGATTCCGGAATCAGTCAAACTCCAAAAAAGCGGAAAAATAATGAAATTCGACAAGACTACTGTTATCGGTCTGATAATCTGTGCAGTGCTGCTTTTTGCCTGGGAACCGGTCTGCCGTTATTTCGGCTGGCTGCCGGAACTGCCGCAGGAAGAGGTTTCAAAACAGCAGACCGCTGACGAAGAAAAATCTGTAGAAGAAGAAAAAGAAAATTCCTCTGCCGCAGATGCAGAAAGCGGCAAAGCAGAGGAAAAAGCTGCAACGGAAACTTCTGCTCCGGCAGCTGAAGCTGTTGACGCTGAAA
Organism: Victivallaceae bacterium; assembly: GCA_045534015.1. GTDB lineage: Bacteria > Verrucomicrobiota > Lentisphaeria > Victivallales > Victivallaceae > UBA1784. The sequence continues at coordinate 8,964 of JAZSIZ010000099.1, forward strand.
AAGAAGCTGTCGCTCCGGCAGCTGAAGTTGTTGAGGGCAAAGAAGAAACTGCTGAAGCTGAAAAAGATAATGCTGCAGCTGCGGCAGAGAAACTCCCCGTCGATGAGACCATCGGCAATGACTCTGTCACACTTACAGTTTCTGCGAAAAATGGTTCCATTACCGGTATTTGTTTTCTCAAATTCAAACATGATGACCGGGAAAATAATATTGAGATTTCCGGTTGTTCGCTCTTTGATCTTGCCATTCCCGAAGCCGAATTGATCGGCAACACTGTTTTTTCAGAAAAAAGTGACAATTCTGTTACCGTATCAAATCTTATCCGGACAAAAGACGGTGATCTTTCGTTGAGCCGTACTTACACGGTCAAAGATGATTATGTCATTGATTGCAGGATGACTCTGAAAAACTGCGGAGAAAAAGAGATTTCTGTCAAAGGAGCTGTTCTCAAGGGCGGTTTCATTGCTCCGTGGCATACTTTTTCAGGTGACAAGGTGCGTACGATGTCGCACCGGCTGGATTATCTGACTGCTGACGGTGAGCATGAAGATATTGATGCTGATGAGGATGATGAGGATTATTTCCTTTCCTCTCCGCCTGAAGTGTTGTGGTTCTCGGTCAACAACAAATACTTCTGCAGTATTCTCAAACGTGCCGGAAACAAGCCCTTTGAGTTGTGGCAGGAGCGTCCCCGCGCCACGGTGACAGACAAGCATGACAAAGAGTATAATGTACTTACCGCCGGAGCGGTGCTGCCGGAAATAACACTTGCTCCGGGAAAGAGCAGTGAATTTGAGTTTTCCAGCTATACCGGTCCGAAATCTTCCGAAGTTCTGTCGGAATTTGTTCCTGATGGTGAAGATTCTCTGCATCTGGCATGGGGACCTTTAAATTTGCTGGCACGTTTTCTGATGTGGCTGCTCAATTTCTTCTATTCAGTTTGCGGCAGTTACGGTATAAGTATCATTCTGTTGACTTTGCTGGTGCGTACGGCGTTTTATCCTTTGACCAGCAAGGGCAATGAATCCATGCGCAAGATGCAGAAAGTTCAGCCGCTTTTCAAGGAACTCAAAGAGAAGTATAAAAATGATCCGCAGCTGCTCAATCAGAAAATGACCGAATTGTACCGCAAAGAGGGTATCAATCCGCTTGCCGGATGCCTGCCGGTGCTGTTGCAGATCCCCATTTTCTTTGCTCTGTATGCGATGCTGGATAATGCGATCGCTCTGCGTCATGTTTCTTTCCTGTGGGCGAAGAATCTGGCGGCAGCCGATACGGTCTGCACTATTCCGTTAGGCTTTACCGATCTGCCGTTGAATCCTCTGGTCATTGCGATGACGGTATTGATGGTCATTCAACAGCGTATGACGCCGATGTCGGCTGATCCGGTTCAGAAGAAGATGATGATGTTCATGCCGATCGTGATGTTGGTTTTCCTCTACGATCTGCCTTCCGGTCTGACCTTGTACTGGACGGTCAGCAATCTTTTCAGTATTGTTCAACTCTGGTTGCAGAAAAGACGCAATCAGGCTCTGGAAGCCGCCGCAGCGGAACAGGGCAAGTAAAATTTAAGGAATAAAAAAAATGTCAGAGAATCCGAAATTCAATGAGTACAAAGGACAGATCCAGCAGATCCTGATCCGGATGTTTGACTATCTTGCCCTCAATGGCGAATTCAAGATCGAGGAAAAAGGCAACCGTATCGGCGTACTGATTTCCAGCGACAATGCCGGCAGGATCATCGGACGTAAAGGTCAGACATTGGAAAGTTTGCAGCTGCTGGTCAACCGGATGATGTTCAAAATGGATGAAAATTGTCCGCATATCACTCTGGATATCGATGGTTACGCATCCGGCGACCGCGAGTCTAAAGAACAGCCTGCCGGGGACGGTGAAAATGCTGCTCCTGCCGGACAGAAAGAGTACCGCCGCCGTTCCCGCCGGGGCAGTGATGTTGCTCCCCGTGCCAGTGTGGAGCAGTTGGAAAAACAGGCGAAAGATGCCGCCAAAGAGGTAAAACGCTGGGGCGAACCGGTCAAATTGCCGGAAATGAATGCTCATGACCGCCGGATAATCCATATCACCTTGAAAGATGATCCGGAAGTTACCACGGAATCCATCGGCGATGGAGCCATGAAAAAAGTGGTTATTTCTTTGAGCAACAAGGCTGAATAAGTCTGAATCTGCAAACGGGAACTGTGTTTTATGCAGTTTCCGTTTTTTTTGCTTTACGGAAATATATTCAGTGCAATTTGTGTTGAAAAATCTCAAAAAATGTTTTTTTTGATATAAAAAAAGGTTGCATTTTTCAAGATAGATGTTATAGTATACAAAACACATGTGGTGTGCATGTGAAAAATAAAAGAAAGGATTATAAAAATGATCACCATCACTTGTCCCAAATGCAATGCAGCGATGAATTGCGATGATTCTGCTGCCGGTCAGGTTGTCAAATGCTACGCCTGCCAGAATGACATCGTTGTCCCCGCTCCCCAGGCTGCTGCTCCGGTTTTTGAAGCTGCCGCTCCGGAAGCTCCCGCCGCTCCTGCCGCTGCCAAAAGCAGCAATGTTCTCGGTTTTGCCGGTATCGGTCTCGGTCTGGTTGCTCTGGTTGTCGCTCTGATCGCTGCCGTGTATGCGTTCTGCTTCGCCGGTGGTTCAGAGGAGCCCTGGGATTTCCAGAAGACTCCGGAAAAAACTGCCAAAGAAGTTTTCAAGAAATTTGTTGAAAATAAAAAAGCCGGAAGAGGATCCAAGGAAGCTTATTTCTACCAGAAATACGGTGACCAGATTGTCAAAAATGCTGAATTTGAAGTCGAAGAAGATGGCGATCTCGCAGTTGTTTTCGTGAAGAGCAAAATTAAGAACAACACCGTTACAGACGTTCTTTATCT
>JAZSIZ010000057.1:0-30861 GCA_045534015.1 Victivallaceae bacterium
TCTTCGTTTCACTACGCCGTGACGAGTCGCTTCGCTGGGGCTCGGATATATCATCACAAAAAGTTCCGCTTTTTTTGAAAGAGAAAGGGGGCGCGGGGGAAAGGGAAAACTTTTTTTCTCGTGAAAAAAAGTTTTCCTTGTCCCCCGCACACTCATTTACCTTGATCGAACTTCTTGTCGTAATTGCTATTATCGCTATTTTGGCGGCGATCCTGCTGCCAGCATTGAATAGTGCCAGAGAGCGTGGCAGAGCGGCAAGCTGTGTTTCCAATTTGAAACAAATCGGCAATAATTTGACTTTGTACAGTTCAAGTTATGAGGATTATGTTCCCGGGTATTGCCAGTCAGGAACCTTTACTTCCGCCAGTTACCGCTGGAGTCCGGTATTGGCTAAATTCAGTAATTCTCCTGTGATTTTTTCCTGCCCATCTTCACTGGCTTATGCGAAAAAGATCGGAGCGATTTCCAATTATAATCCGCAGACGCAGGAAAATCTTTCGGAGTTTTTGAATTTCGTATCTTACGGGATCAATACGGTGAATGGTGTTGCCACAGATACTTATGCATTTGAAGCCAGCCGCAAGATCAGCAATATCAAAAATGCGGCGACCGTTGTGTATGCCACCGATTGCAACGGTATTGATGCTTCGATTTATCCGGATAATACCGGGCAGGGCAGTTCCTGTCTGATTACCCGTCGGGTCGTTCCCACGAAAGGAGCAGCCATTAATCCTTTGCATAACAGCAGTGCAAATTGTTTGATTTTCGATGGTCATGTTGAGAGCCGGACCAAATCGGAATTGGATTCTCTGGTCGCAGCTTCCACTTCGATCGCCAATAAAAAATTCTTCTTTATCAATGCGGAGTAATCAGTTATGAAAAAAGTTATGTTATTGTTTGTGACGGCGTCAGCAATTCTCGCCGCCGGCGGAGAGAAAATCAATTTGAAAGTTGATTTTGAAAACAGCACCTCTGCGCAGATAGCAAAAGGCAGAAAAACTGCTTCTGAGTTTCGCGGAAAAACTGTTTTTGACAATGGTTTTGCCGGTAAAGCTTTGCGGTTCGGAAAAAATGCCGGATGTGTCCTGTATAATACTCAGAAAAATCTGGATTTTGATCAGCCGGGAACAATCGTGATGCGGATAAAAGCCGAAAACTGGCACAATGCTAACGGCGGCAAAGTCGCTTTTTGGGGGTTGGGCAATGCCAATGGGCATATCGTATTTCAAATCAGCGATGCTCCTGTTGGCAAGTGTCCCTGTCAGCGGCGTTTGGAAGTGGTCATCCTGCACAGTAAAAAACGGCGCAATGTCCGTTATGCCATTGATTTACCGGCAAATAACCAGATATGCGACGGCAAGTGGCACACCGTTGCTTTCGGTTGGGATGGTGATAAAATATTTTTGAGTTATGATGGAATGATTTCCCGGACATTCAAATTGCAGACTCCCTTTTCCAATGCTGAATTTGCCCATTCGCCCAGGTTTGCCTTGGGAAGCAATTTCGGTTTGAACTTTTTGATTGACGATTTTGTGATTTACGGTAAAAAATTATCAGATGTGGAAATCAGACAATTGACTGTCCCCGGAACTCCGGATAGCGTTAAAGAGGAAACGGCTGAAAAAAAAACGGCTGATCCCGTAATCGATGACAATTTTTCCGGAATAAAGCTGTCTGATGAGATAAAAATCGCTGATTTCAAGGTGAAAAACCGGGGGGATAAGCATACCGTCAAGCTGCCGGGATTGCCGGAAAAACCTGGATTTATTCCGGTGTTGAAGTGCCGGATGTACTCATGGGCACCGAGTGATTCCGGTTGCAATTATGCTGCCAGAATTACGGTAAATGATACTGATTTGGGGCGGAGAACCGCTGCCGGACGTCCCCGTCTGCTGTTCCGTAATGACCGTTTTGAATTGACCGATCCCCGTTACAAAGGCAAATTGATGCCGGTTTTTCTTACCTCAACAGAATTGAATTTGCAATTTGCCCCCTCATTCCGCAATGCAGATAAACATACTACTGACGGGCAGGGGGCGCAATTTATTTTCGATCTGTCAGATGTGGCACGTGATTTGGATGTGAATACCATTACTTTTACCAATATCCGGGCGTATTTAGGTTCTCCGGTCACATTGATCGTCTGTGATGCTTCGGTGGGTTATCTTGACCGCAAGACGCTTAATGAAAAGGAACCATCATTGCTGAAAAGCATCGGTTCCGGACAAAAAATCACTGTCGGTTCTCAAGTTTTGCGGGTTTTCGGCAACGGCGGATTTGCTTATGACGGCGGCAATGGGGAAACATTGATCGTGGAAAGTGCGTTGTCAATGGATCCGGCTGCCGCTTCCGTTTTAACTGCTCAAGATAACTCTGCAGTCGTGACTGTGGCCGCTTGCCGGGATGGTTTTACGATCGAGAAAAATTTTGCCGGCGGTATCACTTTGCGGCGCACCTTGCTTTTACGGGATGGAAGATTGAATTGGCAGGAGGTATGGAAAAACGGTTCCGATAAGATAAAGGCAATTCCTTTCCGCCATCGTATAGGGCTGGAAAACCGCAAGGCAAAAGTATGGCTGCGTGGAACTCCGGATGTTTTTGAGCTGTTCACTCTTGACGGTAATTCCACGATTTTCATGGAATCATTCAATGATCAGAAATGCGGTTACGGAATAGCTTTGGAAGATGACATTTCCCGGTTGATCTGCGGAGCAAATTCAGCATTCGGCATGGCAGAATTATACACCGGTCACTTCGCAATTGCTCCCGGAACATCACATAAACTGTTTTTTACCGTGATTCCAACTGCCATAAACGGCTATTGGGAATTTATCAATGGTTTGCGTAAACGCTGGGGAATTGGAGTTTACGGCATGGATCGTCCTATATTTTTTGCTCCGCTGCTGCCGGCATCCAGAGGAAAAACATGGGAGGAAAGAGTGCAGAATATTTTTGGAAATCTCGGACCGGTAACGTTGGCTGTCGACCCATGGATGAATGGTTTGGGCAGGCACAAAGCCATTGCTGAATTTGTGCCGGGCAAAAAAAATTCTGAAGATTTGCTCAACGAGTGCCATGCCGGAGAAGTTCCCGGTCACCTGAAAAAACTTAAAGCGATCAAAAATGCGATCCCCGGAATAAAAGTTTACTCTTTGCATCATGCTTCGATGTATGGTGTTTATGCACCTGAATTTGCCAATTATGCTCTTTTTGATTCAGTCATGCGCAGCCGGGATTTGAAGCCGTATCATCATGCCGGTTATGATGCGGCGATTTTGAAAGGATCGGAAAAACATGGCTGGATGGTTGCTTACTGCATTCCTCTGCCGGGCAATTATTCATGGCAGCGCAATTTTGAGTTGGTTGATTTGGCTTTGAGTGCCGGTATTGACGGTATGTATTTTGATGAATTCAGTACATGCGCTACGAAGCGGGATTATTCCAGATACGATTACACCCGGTGGGATGGTTTTTCTGCAGATGTAAATGAAAAAGGAGAGGTTACTGCGCTGAAAGCAGATCACGCTTTGTTGACATTGCCATTTCAGAATGCTTTGCTTCATAAACTGACTGCTTCCGGCAAGAGCTTGTTGGGTAATGGCAGTGCGGTTTCCATTGATTTGAATAAATCAGCCGCCATGCGGTTTACCGAAGGAGCCAGCAGCAATGCCAATATGCCCGGCGGACATTTGAGTCATGTGCCGCTGGTGCTTGGCAATTATGGCAATACCAACAGCCAGGCAGGAATTCTTGCGGCAGTGCGTGGAGCATTGAAATACGGCTGTATCTACTCTCCTTTTTCTCCCACTGCTCTTTATCTGAAAGGAAATGACAATTTTGTCTGCAAACTTTATCCTTTGACGGTAACCGAATTGGGAGCCGGTGTAGTTTGCGGCAGGGAGCGGATCATCGTTGACCACTCCGGAGAATTTGAATGGAATGGAGTTGAATCCGGCAATGCAGAACTTTTCCTCTACAACGCTGCCGGAGATCGTTTGCCCGATACCGGAATGGTAAAAGTTGAAAACGGCAGAATCAAATTGAGTTGTCCGGAAAACGGTTTGGCGATTGCCGAATTGCAGAAATAAAGCGGTTGCACCCGGGTACGGCTGTATTCAGAAAAACGAGACTTATCTGAATACAGCTGTTTCGATGTTTTTCACTTCCAGCTGGCGATTTTTCTGCAAACTTCCCGGGCGGCGGCGACGATTTCCGCTTCTTGAGGAATTATTTTGCTGCGCATCAGAAATTTTCCATTACAGATCACAGAATCAATATCTGATGGGGTTGCCGCATAGACCATGTCTGCAATCAGATCATAATTTCCGCTCATCACGATACCATTGAGATCGACCAGCATAATATCTGCAGCTTTGCCGACCGCAATTTTCCCGGCATCGATCCCGGCAAATTCAGCACCGGTTGCCGTCGCAGCATGGAAAATATCAGCTGTTTTTCCGGCAGTAGGCATTTTGGTTACTGTCTTGGCAGTAAGTGCGGCAACTTTCATCTCATCCAGCATGGAAAGAGAGTTGTTGCTGGATGTGCCATCGGTACCGAGGGCAATTTTACATCCCGCTGTCCGGGCGGCTTCAAAATCAAATAAACCACTGCACAATTTCATATTTGAAATCGGATTATGGGCAATATACGCTCCTTTTTCTGCGATGATCTCCCGGTCACGGTCAGTCAGATGAACGCAGTGTGCAAGCATGGCATGTTCGTTGATCAGCCCGAGCGAATCCAGATACTCAACCGGAGTCATATTGTGTTCTTTCAGGCAGTCTTCCACCTCTTTTGCTGTTTCTGAAACATGGATATGCACACATCTGCCGTCATTTTCCATCATGGCGGCGATCTTTTGCAAAGTTGGTTTATCCACAGTGTAGATAGCATGGGGAGTGTGGGATACTGAAACATTTTCCACATCCTGTGCCGCTTCGATCAACGCGGCGTTGGCTTTTTGAGCATCTTCGGAAACGTTTCCCAAATAGAGCAGTCCCAATGTGGCACGCATACCGGATTCCTGAACTGCTTTCAATGCGGCTTCCGGATGCCAGTAGGAGTCGTTGAAATATACACTCCCGGAACGGATCATTTCCACCGTGGCGAGACGGGTTCCGATATAAATATCTTCTGCAGAAAGTTTTGCTTCTACCGGCCAGATATGGTTGTTCAGCCAGTCAAAAAGTTCCATATCTTCAGCATATCCGCGCAGCAGAGTCATTGCGGCATGATTGTGGGCATTGTAAAATGGCGGCATTGCGGCAAGGCGGCTGCCGCCGTCAAAAATCTCGGCGTCAGGAGCAGTGATTTCAGAACCGATACCGGTTATTTTTCCATTATCGATCAGAATAGATGTGACATTACCGTCAAGCAGAATATTTTTCAACAGGGTTTGCATTTTGTCATATAACCTTTCAATATGGCATTTATCTCATTATCCATTTTTCCGGAAAGCCGGAGTTCTTCAATGATCTGCATTTCCAGTTCCTCCGGCGGCAGTGTTATTCCCGGGGGGATCTTTCCCTGTAAAAGCAGAAGTAATCCGGCATTGCTCAATGCCATGCTCGGATCGATATAATTTATCTCTGTCGGTTCATCCAGCATGAAATTAAGCGGCCGTTTGCAATTGAGAACTTTATCTTCGGGAAGCTTCGGGCCGAATTCATCTTCCACGCCCATATTGGCGATCAATGCTTCGCTTTTTAGAATATCCGGTACATATTCAGCCAATACTCCTGCTAATCCGGTTGCTGAAACGATGCACCACGCTTCGCTGACAGCCTTTTTTACGGCGTTTTTATCAATTGAATTGATAAATCCGGTATTTTCCGGCGGAGTAATATTGCTGCGGTCGATAATTATGGTATTTGCTCCGGCAAGAGCGCAGTAAAATGCCGTTCCGCTGCCGACTTTCCCCCCGCCGAAAATAATGATTTTTTTTCCGGCGAAATCTCTGAACCCCAATTGCTTCATCGCCCTGATAAAACTTTCACCGGTACCGAATTGGGTTTCAAAAAGTTTTACAATTCCGGAATCCACTGAAAATACCGGTTTCCGGCAATCCCGGTAATATTCCAAGCCGGAACGGGTCAATTCAGCATAACCGCACTTTGAGTCAACTCCGGTATGTCTTCCGGCGCAATCGGCGACGGCATCAAATTTTTCCTGAAGAATTTTTTTATCAGCGACTCTGATGCCGAATTCCGGAAGCAGTTTCAAAATATTTGCATCGCAGGGAATTTCTCTGCCCACAGACACGGTAAGATCAGCTCCGGAAGTCAGCAAAACTGCGTACTTCACCATAGTATTGCGAAATACCGGAGTCGCATCCAGAATTTTTGCACCTGCAAGCGGACGGGAGTGCTGCCATTGGCGCATCTGTGCTGCAAGAGCCGGATAATCGGCGGCGGAGTAAAATCCCGCCAGAAATTTTTCCAACTTATTCATATATGTTCACCAAAAAGCCGCCGCAACACTTCCCGGTCATCGAAGTGATGTTTTACGCCTTTGATCTCCTGATAATTTTCATGTCCTTTCCCGGCTATCAGAACGACATCATCTTTTTCTGCTGTCATAACAGCTTTATGCAATGCCTCCTCCCGGGATATGATTGCTTCAAAGTTGCAGTTTTCCGGAATTCCGGAAACAATTCCGGCAATGATGTCAAGCGGTTCTTCTGAACGGGGATTATCGCTGGTGATGATCACTTTATCTGCGAACATGGCGGCAGCAGTTCCCATGCGCGGGCGTTTGCTTTGATCCCGGTCGCCACCGGCACCGAAAACGGCGATAAGTTTTCCCCGGCAGAGGGATTTAAGTGTTTTCAGCACATTGACAAGGGCATCATCGGTGTGAGCGTAATCAACAAAGAATACCGCTCCGGATGGAGAAACAAGTTTTTCCAATCTTCCCGGCACTGAAAAAGGAGTATTCAAAGCTTTGTCTATTGCTTCCGGAGCAACTCCGGAACAAAGCATCAATGTCAGAACTCCGGCAAGATTACTGATATTGTAATCCCCCGGCAACGGGAACGAAACCTGATATGCCTGCAAAGCATTGCTCAATATGAAACGGCATCCGTTGATGTCATTTTCGGCTTCTGAAATGCGCCAGCCGGAATTTTCAGCTTTGCCGAAGGTGGGAATTTTTAAATCCGGCCGTTCGCTCGCCAATTCTTTTGCCAGTCTGATGCCATCCGGAGAGTCAGCATTGATTGCTGCGATTCCTCCATGGACAAGTAAATTTGTAAACAGAGTTTTTTTCGCCTGATAATAATTTTCCATATTATGGTGAAAATCCAGATGATCACCGGTGAGATTGGTGAAAACTGCTCCCCGCAGCTGAATTCCATGCAGCCTTTTTTGAGCAAGTGCGTGGCTGGAAAATTCCATGGCTGCTGCTTGCAGACCATTTGCTTTCATCGCGGCAAGCAGTGGAAAAAGAGTTTGCGGATCAGGTGTCGTATGGGTCGGAGGAAAATTATTTTTACCGTCACAATATTCCACGGTCGAAATCAACCCGCAATCGATTCCGGCGGCATTCAGCAAATGACGCAGTAAATAGGCACTTGTTGTTTTGCCATTGGTTCCGGTTACTCCGTAAACATACAGTTTTTCATCGGGATTTCCGCAACGGGCACGGCACAGTAACGAGTACGCCTGTCTTGCATCACTGACCTGACAACAGAGAATTTCCGGAGGATAGCACTCCAGTTCGCCCTCATGGATAACAGCTGCGACTCCGGCGGCAAATGCATCCGGAATAAATTTTTTTCCATCATGCACAGTTCCCGGTATGGCGGCAAAAATCACCCCGGCTTCCAGTTTCCGGGAGTCATTTATGACCGGAGCATCCGGCAGAAAAAGGTTGCCGCCCCGCACTGCAATCAAAAGAGAACCGAAAAGTTCAGCCGGTGATATATCCATTTTTAACGTGCCTCCGGCGGCAGAGCTTTTTCCACAGCATTTCCCCGAGAACCTTTCGCAAAAACAGTATCTCCGCTATGAATAATTGAGTGCAAATATTTTCCGGCATCTTCCAAAGATGTAAAGTGTTTTTTTGAAATTCCGTCAAACTCCTGACCGACGGTAATGATTTCAGCATCAGGCAATTTTTTTTCTGCGTATTCAAGCAGTTGCCGGTGAGCGGCTGTGGAAATCTCTCCCAATTCTCTCATGCCGCCCAGCAGCAGGATCAATCTGCGGGGCAGGGGGGTGGATGCCAGCAGATCAACAGATGCATTCATGCTTGCCGGATTGGCATTGTAGGCATCATTGTAATAGGTGACTCCGGAAATGATACTTTTTTTCATCCGCATTCCGGGAAGCGAGGTGTCCGGCAACGCAGCGGCAATAATTTCCGGATCAATTCCGCAGGAAAAGGCAAGAGCTGCGGCTCCGGCGGCATTTAGTGCATTATGGATTCCGGTAAGGTGCCAGTGGATGGTAAAACTTTTTCCCCCGGGGAAATGTAATTCAAAGGTGCTTCCTTCCAGATTGCCTGAAATAAAGCGGGCATGGACTTTTCCTTTGCCATTCAGTCCGAAAGGACAGATATTACGTTTTCCTGCCGCATCTGCCAGAATATTTTTTCCCGCGGTTTCTTCAGGGAACACTGCCGTCGCTGTTTCCGGCATGGCATGATAAATACAACCTTTTTCCCTTGCCACTCCATTCAGATCGATCAATTTTTCCAAGTGGCACGGTGCTATCGAGTTGACGATCGCTCCATCGGCAGCGATCATTGCTCCGAGCGGAGCTATTTCTCCCGGAGAACTTGTTCCGGCTTCAATAACTGCATAACGGTGATTTCCGGTCAAGCGGAGCAGATTTTGAGCAACACCGATCTGGTTATTGGTGTTGCCGATGGTACATAAGGTGTGGTCTTTTCCGGCGGCGTGTGCACATACTGCATAAAGCATTTCTTTGACACTGGTTTTTCCGACACTGCCGGTTACTGCAAAAACGGTGAGATCTTTGAATCTTTTCCGGTGATATGCGGCACATTTCTGCATGGCACTTAAAGGATCATCCACCAGCAGAACGGGAATTCCCGGCGGGGCGAGAAGACTCTTTTCCCGTTTAATACACAGCGCATCACAACCGGAGGCTGCTGCCTGTGCAAGAAAATCATGGGCATCAAATCTTTCCCCGCTTAACGCAAAAAATATTTTGCCGTGATTATTTTCCCTGGTGTCGGTCGATATGGCCAATCCGCTGTCGGGCATAGCAGCTGTTCCCGACCAGCAGCCGCCTGTAATTGCAGAAAATTCAGCTGCTGAAAAGCGTGCCATAGTTTACCTGTCCTGCTCAAGATTGAGGATCGTGCTGACTTTGTCATCACGGATCACGATGCGGATGACATTATCCCGGGTTCGCCAGTATATCCATGTGCCGTTGCGCAGATCTGGAGTACGGCATGCCGGCGGCGGACCGTAGGCAAGCATAACGGCTTTTATGCTCATTCCCGGAACGACTTCACCTCTGGTGATACGCGGATGCATTGCCGCGGGAATATCCGCAAACATTTCTTCTTTTGATTTGGTGGTAAAGGTGTTGGAGATAAATTCACGCATGGAACAAAGTCTTTGGGCAGAAGAGTACCTGATACAGTGTTCTTTCCCGGTAGCAGTATTCCGGAAACGGATCTCATCATTCCAGCGTCCGGTGGAAACCGGTTCGATTTCGGTGCCGACAGGGATGAACGAACCCTGCTGAACATTGAGTGCATCCATATTCAACGGATCTGTGTACCAGAGGTTGTAGGCGGTGTAGAGTTTCTGACCTTTTGAGAGTTGAAATACTTCTGAAAAGACCACAGGATCTGCACAGCCACAGAGAACCATAAGTGTAAAAAGTGCCGCAAAAAGTTTGAAATGGCGCATGAAAACAATTCTCCCTGAAAATAGATATGTTCCGGAAACCCGTTGCCGGATTTCCGGAAAAGTCAAAAATAAATTCAATGCTGTCAGTCAACGAAGATCTTTTCGAGATCTACTTTGCTGTAGGCATTGAGAGTTACGAGTGTCTTTGTGTGCAGAATACCATCTATATCTCTGGTCATACGGGTGGCGATGATTTCTGCCAATTCGGCATTGTCAGCAACACGGATCATTGCAACCAAATCATACTCGCCGGCGACGGAATAAACTTCAGTCACGCCTTTAAGTTTCATCATGCCATCGATAACGTCATTAATCATGGAACGCTCGACACTGACCAAAACAATACCAGTAACCATGGGAATCATACCTCCTTATTTGAATTTCCCTGCTTTTTCACCCGAAACTGCACATTCCGGGTGACCGCTATAAACTATAAGCGGTATTTGTCAGGAAGTCAAATGATTTTTTGAAAAAAATTGAATTTTCTTTTTTTTACTTGAATAATTCGCAAATGTGGGTTATCTTTTAAGGATGTCAATTGAATTTTTCCGGAAAAGACAATAAAGGAGTATATTTCAGGATGAAAAAGGTATTGGTGATCGGTTCAGGCGGTCGTGAACATGCTCTTGTATGGCAGTTGAAACGCAGTCCGCAGGTCGGAAAAGTTTTCTGTGCGCCGGGCAATGCCGGTATTGCCGCAGATGCCGAATGTGTCAACATCAAAGTTGATCAACTTGAAAAACTGGCAGATTTTGCGGTTAAAGAAAAAATCGATCTGACTGTTGTAGGACCGGAAGCTCCGTTGTGCGACGGTGTGGTGGATGTTTTCAAAGCCCGCGGATTGAAAATTTTCGGACCGGATAAAATTGCTGCTCAATTGGAAGGCAGTAAAGATTTTGCAAAAAAATTCATGGTTAAATACGGCATTCCCACAGCTGCTTCTGAAACGTTTGAAGATCCCGCACCTGCCTGTGAGTATATTGATGCCCAGTTTGATGCCGGAGTCAAAGGCATTGTGGTCAAAGCTGACGGACTTGCCGCCGGAAAAGGTGTGCTGGTCGCAGAAAACCGTGACGGAGCCAAAGATTTTGTCAAAGAGTGTTTCGATGGTGCTTTCGGTGCTGCCGGAACCAAAGTTGTCATTGAAGAAATGCTGGTCGGTGAAGAAGCCAGCGTTCTGGCTTTGACCGACGGCAAAACCATTGTGCAGATGGTTTCTTCGCAGGATCATAAACGTATTTTCGATAATGACCGTGGACCGAATACCGGGGGCATGGGAGCTTATTCTCCGGCACCGGTAGTGACCGATGAGGTCAAAGAACTGATCGAAACGCAGGTTCTTCAGCCTTTCCTCAAAGGAATCAACGAGGAAAAACTCAACTTCCGCGGAGTGATTTTCTGCGGTATTATGGTTTGCGACGGGAAGCCGAAAGTTCTGGAATTCAATGTCCGTTTCGGCGATCCGGAAATTCAGCCGGTCATGCGCCGTTTTATCGGTGACTGGTATGATGTGCTGGAAAAGACCGTTGACGGCAAATTGGCAGATGCAAAGTTGGAGTGGAGCAAGGACGCGGCTATTTCTGTGGTGATCGCTTCCGGTGGTTATCCGGGCAAATATGAAAAAGGCAAGGAGATTACCGGACTTGATCGTGCTGCTGAATCCGGAGCGGTGGTTTTCCATTGCGGGACATCGGAAAAAGGCGGTAAGATCGTTACAGATGGCGGCAGAGTGCTGGGAGTCAGTGCGGTCGGAAAGAGTATTTATCATGCCAAACTGGCGGCTTATTACGGTGTGCGGCAGATTTCTTTTGACAATATGTTCTATCGTAATGATATCAGCGATAAGGCGTTGAAACGTCCGCTGATGGCACTGAAACCTGAAAAAGCCTGGATGATGGTTGGCGTACTTACCTTGCTTTGTGCCGTCTGGATTCAGCCGTTTTTCAATCAGCCGTGTGCAACAAAATGGGTTATTGCCAAAGCTGTTGTCGCAGTGTATCTCATCGGGCGTAGTATATTGTTGATCCGCAAGAATAAATTCAGTGCGCGCAACTGTGTCGGCTGTTTTGTCATTCTGGTAATGATGGCGATGCTCACTTATATGCTGATAGCTTCTGAAAATAAAAAAGTTATTGCAGAAGCCAATGCTGTTTCGGTGAAAGTTGAAGCTCCGGCTGAAAAAACAGCTCCGGCAAAAGCAGAAGCTCCGGCTGAAAAAACAGCTCCGGCAAAAGCAGATGCTCCTGCCGAAAATGCCGGGACTCCTGCCAAAAAAGCAGAAACTGCGGCAAAATAATATTTTTGCATTACCATAAATATAAACTCTTTCCAGTCTGTTTTTGACGGGAAGAGTTTTTTTGTTGCAATTGATCGGTTTATATAAAATAGCAGAATGTCGATCTGTTCGATAAATAATTATTGATCTGTTTTTTATCAATGGCAGTATCGCTTCCCCGGAGTAATCGTATCGGTGATATAAGATAACAAGTTTGTTTGAAAAAGTTTTTTTCATACCATTGTATTTTGTCGGATAGAGGAGTATATTTTGCGTATATCCGGCAGTTATCCGTCTTGAGTTGTGGCAAAATGATAGAATCGCGGAACAATATTGCGGAAATTGCAAATATATTTCACCAAATTTGGAATATAGGCGAATGAAAGGAACAGGAGTTGTGAAAAGGTCGTTTTTTAGAAATGCGGTTGGGTTTGCTTGCGCTGCGGCAGTTGTTTTTTGTAATGGCTGTCTGGATTATCCGCATTCAACAGAGCATAAAACGTTGACTTTACAGCAGAATAATCAGAATGTTTTCAATAGTGATGAAAAGCAGGAGCATTATATGAAATTCCCCGTGTTTAAGCGCAAATTCGCATACAGTATGTATAAAGATCTCCGGCTGTCATTGGGAAGAATGACCTTTGCCAAAGATTTTGTAAATGATACCCGGGGAAATTTATATCCGGTTTTGGAAAAATCTGCAGATTGCTGTGAAAATGTGCAACACAATCGTTATCAGGTCGCATCAGGGGAAGTGCGCCGCTGGTTTTGCCAATTTTTTCCGTTCGCATCTTACGAATTATCAGCGACAGTGCAGAATGGATGTGCCGGTTTTGTCTTTCAACTCCCCGACGATCAGCAGGCGCAGATCCTTTTAGAGCGTTCAAAGGTGGTATTCCGTGCCGGAAAAGAGGAGGCATCAGTTCCCGTCCCTGCCGGAGCAGGAGTGGTTCCGGTTTTGCTCGTCACCTGCCGCCCGGGAGCGTTTGACGTTTACTTTAATATCAATGGCCGCCCGGAATTCTGCACCACTTTTTCCGCACCGGAATTTAAGAAAAGCCAATATTTTCAAACCTTTTCCAATTCCGGAGTTTCCCTTTTGACACGCGGCAATGTGACCGTGCATTCTGTGGAGTCCTTTGTCGACAATGGTATTTCCGTTGCCGATATACGCCCGGTGCGTTATGAGGATGGTACGGTGATGGTTGAAAACGGCAAGATATTTTTATCTGTCACTATCCGGCAGGAAGCCGGGGGGTATCAGGGAATTCTTTCCTGGGTGCCGGGAACTGCTGAATTTGAACTTACCGGAGCGTTGTTTTACGATTGCGGTGATGGTATGTGGGCAGGTGACGTTGCTGCTTCAATTCTTTTTCACCGGCAGCGTAAAGAATGGCTTTTATGGATGACTGCTTTTTCGCACGGTCATATTCTCGGGTACGGCACTATGACTGGTGATCCAAGATTCGGTGTGAATGTAGCGGATGTCAAATTGATGGACAAGGCTCCCGAAAGTGCTCCAAATGAATATTTCGGTGGATTTACCAACGATGAAGATCCGGATTTTTATTATGATGCCGATTGCGGTAAATGGCGTATGGCTATTTGCCGTGCCAGAAATTCCGGTTATCGTTATTTCTTCTTTGAGTCGGATGATCCGTTTGCCGGTTATCGTTTTATCGGCAAAGGTATAAAAGAGGAGGCAGCGGAAACCGGTGGTTCATTTGTTAAAATCGGCAATGAACGGTTCTTTATTTGCGGCAACAGTGTTCAAAAAACTTCAAATTACCGCATTTACAGTGCCAATGGAATGAGTGAAGCTCGTTTTGATTTTCCCGATGGTGGATTCCGCGGCTGGGGAACGCTGATCCCGGTTCCTGCCGGAAGCCGTATCCGTTATTACTGGCTTACCTTTGACCGCCATCTGGCAAGTTCTGCCAACTGGAGTTATGGCAATCTCTACTGCTTTGAAGGGGATTTCTCCGAAAGTTGTCAGTGATTACTGCGTATAAACACAAAAAATGCTGTTTTCTGCCCCTGTTGTTGAGGTATGAAACAGCTTTTTTTACAATATCAGAATAACAGATCATACAGATACTCCGGAGAAAACTCCAGAGTATCTGTTGTCATTTTTGCTTTAATAACGATAGGTGTCGTTTTTGAATGGACCGTTTACTGAAACACCAATATAATCAGCCTGTTCCTGAGTAAGGGTGGTCAGTTTAGCTCCGAGTTTATCCAGATGGAGT
Organism: Victivallaceae bacterium; assembly: GCA_045534015.1. Lineage (GTDB taxonomy): Bacteria > Verrucomicrobiota > Lentisphaeria > Victivallales > Victivallaceae > UBA1784. The sequence continues at coordinate 14,414 of JAZSIZ010000057.1, forward strand.
CTGGCGACCTCTTCATCCAGTTTTTTATCGATCAGATACACTCCAACGGCACGTTCCGGATTGCGGGCAATGTCGATTTGAGCAAGCACCTGATTAGTGAAGCTGTTGGACATTACAAACGAGGGGTGACCAGTGGCACAGCCCAAATTGACCAGACGACCTTCCGCCAGCAAATAGATGGTGTGACCATCCGGAAAGGTATAGGCGGAAACCGGGCAGGAGCTGTCTTTGATGACCGTTTTTTTGATTCCGGGATAATTTTCCAGCTGTGCCACTTCGATTTCATTGTCAAAGTGACCGATATTGCAGACGATAGCCTGATCTTTCATTTTCGCCATCTGACCGATGGTGATAATGTGGCAATTGCCGGTACAGGTGACATAAACATCAGCCTGGGGCAGGGCATCTTCCACAGTGCAAACCTGAAACCCCGCCATACATGCCTGTAATGCGCAAATGGGATCGACTTCGCTGACCAGCACTCTGGCACGTTCATTACGCATGGCTTCGGCACAACCTTTGCCGACATCACCGTAGCCGCAGACCATGACAGTTTTTCCGGAAAGCATCACATCCAATGCCCGTTTGATGCCATCGGTCAGGCTGTGGCGGCAACCATAGATATTGTCGAATTTACTTTTGGTGACAGAGTCATTGACATTGACTGCCGGAAAGAGCAATTCACCACGCTTGGTCATCTGTTCCAGCCGGTGTACTCCGGTAGTGGTTTCTTCGGAAACTCCTTTGACATTGGCGGCGATTTTGCTCCATCTGCCCGGATGAGCTTTCAACTCTTTTTTCAAAAGAGCGTTAATAATTTTAAGTTCCTCTACGTCGGTCGGTTCATCGAGAATAGCCGGATTTTTCTCTGCCGCTACGCCACGGTGGATAAGCAGCGTGGCATCTCCGCCATCATCCACGATCTGATCCGGGCCTGAACCATCTTCCCAGGTGAGGGCATCCAGGGTGCATTGCCAATACTCTTCCAATGTCTCACCTTTCCAAGCGAAAACCGGTACACCAGCGGCGGCAATGGCGGCGGCAGCATGATCTTGAGTGGAAAAGATATTGCAGCTTGCCCAGCGTACATCAGCTCCCAATTCAACCAGGGTTTCGATCAAAACTGCGGTTTGGATGGTCATATGCAGACTGCCGGAAATTTTGATGCCTGCCAGCGGTTTTGCCGGACCGTATTTTTTTCTGGTGGCGACCAGCCCGGGCATTTCATGTTCGGCGATGCAGATCTCTTTTCTGCCGAAGTCGGCAAGAGAAATATCTTTGACTTTGTAATTCATTTTTCGACCTCTTGATATATGTTATGTTTGAGAATTTCTGTTTTTTCTGCTGGAAGTACGGTGCCGTTTTCTCCGATAATGGCACCGGCGCACAATGCACCGGCCTTACCGCAGAGCGGCAACGGACAATTTTTGCTCATCCCGAAAAAGAATCCGGCGGCGAAAAAATCTCCAGCCCCGGTTGTGTCTGTTACAGTGCTGCATTTTTCTGCTGCAATATCAATAAATTCATCTTTGGTGACGATCAAAGCTCCTCTTGCACCTTTTTTCAATACCGCCATGGGAAAGTGACGGCGGAGCAAGCCGGGCAGGGAGGAAACAGGTTTGCCCGGGAACAGAGCTGAAATTTCTTCTTCATTTCCGAAAAGCAGATCGATGCCTCCGGCAGTTAACTGCATAAAATGCTCATGTTCACGGGCAACCAATTCAAAATTATTCAAATCCAACGCAATTTTACAGCCGGATTTTTTTGCTTTTGCAAGCAACGGTCTGACCCATGGTTCTTTGCTCAAATATCCTTCCAGCAACAACCAGTTAAATGGAGTAATATTCAGTTGTTCCACTTCTTCAATGCTGATTTCCCGTGAAACAGACAGGTTGGAAAGCATTGTTCTTTCAGCATCCGGAGTTATAAGGCTCAGGCAGAATCCGGTTGCTTTGCGATCGGATTTCAGCAAACAAGAATCATCAACACCGCTTGCTTTCAGTTGTCCGCTGAAAAATTCTGCATCATCATCGCTACCGGCTTTGCCGAAAAACGCCCCTCTGCCGCCCAGAGTGGAAAAGGTGCGTAATGTGTTGGCAGCACTTCCTCCGGGGGAACGGAGAATTTCTCCGGAGAAGCGGGATATGATGGAAGTTTTTGTATCCGCATCGATATTGCGGGTGCCGCCTTTGCCGCCGGGAACTAATTCCGACAGCAAAGCATCAGATACCGCCAGTGAATAATCTACCAGCGGTGAACCAACACCCAACAGATTGAAGCCCATTTTTAACGGACCGGATAAATTGACGCCGCTTTGTTCAATTCGTCAATGCGGTCACATTTCTCCCATGGGAAAATATCTCTGCCGAAGTGTCCGTATGCGGCAGTATCGGCATAACACCAGCCTTTTCCGGGATATTTCAGTCCGAGGGATTCCACGATTTTTGCCGGACGCAGATCAAATACTTCGCGGACAACTTTCTCAAGATCGGAATCATTTGCCAATCTGCCGGTGCCGTAAGTATCGACATTGATACTCAAAGGCTGGGCGATTCCGATGGCGTAAGCAACCTGAATCTCACATTTGTCAGCCAGTTTTGCGGCGACCAGATTTTTAGCGATGTAACGGCAGAAATATGCTGCGGAACGGTCAACTTTTGAGGGGTCTTTGCCGGAAAAAGCTCCGCCGCCGTGAGAGCCGACACCGCCGTAAGTATCAACAATGATCTTGCGTCCGGTAAGACCGGTATCTCCATGCGGACCGCCGATTTCAAATCTTCCGGTCGGATTGACAAAATATTTGATGTCATCATTGAGCAATTTTGCCGGTATGACTTTTTTGACGACTTCCCGTACCAGTTTTTCCAGATATTCCGGCGGCATTTCCGGTGAGTGCTGGTGAGAAACAACGATTGATTCAACCGCTGCAGGATAGCCATTTTCATAGCGGATGGAAACCTGACTTTTTGCATCCGGCCGGAGCATTTTTGCCACTTCCGGATCATTTTTCCGCATGCGGGCAAATTCTTCAACGATTTTATGGGCATAAATGATGGTTGCCGGCATCAATTCCGGAGTTTCGTTGCTGGCATAACCGAACATCATTCCCTGATCGCCTGCGCCCTGATCTGCACGGCTCACTCCCATGCTGATGTCAGCGGACTGTTTGTGAATACTGACCATGACCTTGGCATCTTCGGCAGAAAATCCGATTCCGGACTGGTTGTACCCTATATCATCTACTGCATCCAGAGCCACCTGCTGCCAGTTGACTTTTGCATTGGTGGTGATCTCTCCTGAAATTACAATCAGATTGGTGGTCGTCAGAGATTCGCATGCCACTCTGCTGTGGGGATCCTGCATCAAACAGGCATCAAGTATTGCATCTGAAATACGGTCACACACTTTGTCAGGATGTCCGGCGGAAACTGACTCGGAGGTGAATACATGGTTTGATTTTATTTTGCTCATAATATCTTCTCTCAAAAATTAAATAATTTTCTGTTATAAATCAAATACCCCGGAACTGGAATAGAGATATTCTGTATCAGTTCCGGGGGGAATCCTTTGCAAAATTGCGGTCATCAGCGACCGGGGATCTGCATCGGAACCGGAACACCGCGGCGGTTCTGCTTCCAGATGTTTTCACCGGAACCGTCAACTGCCGGTTTGTCTTTTCCGAAACTTACTGTTTTCAAACTGTTATCCGGTACACCCTGTTTGACGAGATATGCACGGATGGCATTGGCCCGTCTTTCACCAAGGGCACGGTTGTATTCATCGGTACCGCGATTATCGCAGTGACCTTCGATAACCAGTCCCAGAGAGGGGTTCTGTTTCAGATAAGCTGCGATCTTGTCCAGATTGGCAGTTTCGCTGGGAACGAGTACATCTGAATCATAGGCGAAGTAGATCACCGGCATTCCGAGATCCTGATCGACCGGAACCCAGCCGTCAGCATCAGCTCCATTTGCAGTGTCGTTGAGTTTTTCCGGATCGACCCAATTATTGCTGCCGGGGTCTTTGGGCAGTTTGTAACCATCGTCGCCGTCCTGCAAATTGTATCCATCTCCGCCTTTTGCGTTGAAACCTGACGGATCGGGATTGGCCTCCGGAACCGGTGAAGACATATCTTCATCCACCGAAATAGAGTGACATCCGGTGGTGATAATCAAAGCAGATACGGCAAAAAAGACAGAAAGGTACTTGAACATATTTTTTCTCCTTCTTTTGTTCAGTGTTACCACTATATATTGTTATGCAAAAAATGCTTCTTATACAATATAACACGCAAAAGTGTAAAAATCCATCTTTTTTTTAACAAAAGAGCGCTTTTTTTGCATACTATTTCTATTGTAAAAGCACTTGATTTAATGCCACTTTGGAGTTATATTTTAAGAATTACGTGTTTTCAGTCTTTTTTTTAGCGATATTTTGACTCAAGGAGGAAAAGAAAATGCAGAATATCCAGTGGGACAAACTGAAATTTGAATTCATGCCGACCCGGAGCAATATCCGTTTTCACTATGCAAACGGACAGTGGGATGAAGGACGACTTACCGGTGATTACGACATCTCTCTTTCTGTTGCCGCCAACGTGCTGCACTATGGTCAGGCTATTTTTGAAGGAATGAAAGCTTTCTGCGGTAAGGATGGAAAAGTCCGGGTTTTCCGTCCTCATGCCAATGCCAAACGGCTGAATTCTTCAGCCCGTCAGCTGGTCATGCCGGAATTTCCCGAAGATCGCTTTGTCGAAGCAGTTCAGAAAGTTGTCCGTGACAACATTGATTTTGTGCCGCCCTATGGAACCGGTGGATCGCTTTATATCCGTCCGGTGATGTTCGGTACTTCTCCGCAAATCGGCGTCAATGCCTCCATGGAATATGAATTGGTCATCATGGTCATGCCGGTCGGTCCCTATTACAAAGACGGTATCAAACCGGTGGATGCTATGATTTCTGTTGACTTTGACCGTGCCGCACCCAAGGGAACCGGACACATCAAAGCCGCCGGTAACTATGCTGCCAGTCTGCTTTCCAGCAAAAAGGCGAAAGAACAGCATTATCCTATCGTGCTTTTCCTTGATCCTGCCAGCCACACCTATGTGGATGAATTCAGTACCAGTAACTTCCTTGCCATCACCAAAGACGGCAAATATGTCACTACTCTGTCAGATTCCATTCTGCCTTCTGTGACCAATGATTCACTGCTTACCGTTGCCGCAGATCTGGGCATGCCGGTGGAACGCCGCAAGGTTCATGTGGATGAACTTGCTGATTTTGCTGAAGTTGCCGCTTGCGGAACTGCCGTGGTGGTCACCCCGGTCGGCAAGATCGTTTACGGAGAAAAGACTATTGATTACGGTTGGACTGAAATCGGTCCGCAGCTCAAGAAGCTGTATGACCGCATGACCGGTATCCAGTATGCTGAATATCCCGATACTCACAACTGGCTGGTGGAGTGTTGAGGAACTGAAATGAAAATTTTCAAAACCCGGAAAGAGTTCCAGCAATATGCGCTGGAGTTGAAAAAAAGCGGCAGGAGTATCGCTCTGGTGCCGACAATGGGATTTCTGCATGACGGGCATATGTCGCTTATTGATATTGCCCGTAAAAAAGCAGATGTGGTGATGGTGTCGATTTTTGTCAATCCGACTCAGTTCGCTCCCAACGAGGATTTTGACCGTTATCCCCGGGATTTTGACGGCGATGTGGCAAAATGCATCGACCATGGTGCCGATGTGATTTTTGCTCCGGAAGCCGGTGAGATGTATGATGAAGACGCCTCGGTATGGGTGGAAGAGGTGCGGCTTTCCAAACCTCTGTGCGGCAGGAGCCGTCCCACCTTTTACCGTGGAGTGACCACCGTGGTTGCCAAACTTTTTTTACTGGCACAGCCGGACTATGCGGTTTTCGGACTCAAGGATGCCCAGCAGTGTTTTGTCATTCAGAAAATGGTGCGTGATCTGGATTTCCCCATAGAGATCATACCTGCGCCGCTGGTGCGTGATGCTGATGGTCTGGCATTGAGTTCCCGCAACCGTTACCTTTCTGCGGAAGAACGGGGCAGGGCGTTGTCGATCCACCAGTCGCTTCTTGCTGCGAAATGTGAGATCACAGCGGATCGTGGATCAATGGATGCTGCTTTGGAACGGGCAAAAGAGGTGATTGCCGCCTCCGGCGGCAGAGTTGACTATGTGGACATCCTTGATTGCGCCACCATGGAGTATCCCACGGAAAAGAGTTCGCAGGTCATTGTGGCTGCTGCGGCATTTTTCGGAACGACCCGTCTTATTGATAACGAAATTTTTGAATTGTAACAGGTGAAAAAATGTTCAAGCTGATCTACGGTGAAGCCGGATTTGATGAAGCTTTGCGTTCACTTTATGACCGTCCTGCGTTTCCGCCGGAAGCGGAGGTTTCCGCCCGTGAGATCATTGAGGCGGTTCGCAAAGATGGCGACAGTGCAGTTGCTTTTTACGCAGAGAAATTTGACCGGGTGAAAATGACTCCGGCAGAGTTTCGGCTGCCTTTGGAAGAAGCTGCAAAAATTGCCGCCGAATTGCCCCGCGGGGATAAATTGGCTATCCGCAGAGCGTTGAAACAGGTTCAGCAGTTTGCCCGACTGACCAAACCGCGCAACTGGATGAAAAATATCCGTCCCGGGGTGAGAGCCGGTGAAAAATTCACTCCGATGGAAAGAGTCGGTGTTTATATTCCCGGTGGTACTGCGCCTTTGGTTTCCACTGTGCTGCACACTGCCGGCATTGCCAAAGCTGCCGGAGTGAAAGAGATCGTTGCCATTACTCCGCCGGGGAATACCCATCCGGCGGTGATGTATGCCATGCTTCAAGCCGGAGTTACCGAGATTTGGCGTTTGGGTGGAGTGTACGGTGTAGCCGCCCTTGCTGTCGGGACTCAAAGCATCAGTAAAGTGGAGAAGATCTGCGGTCCGGGTAATGCTTATGTGACTGCTGCGAAAAAACTGCTTTACGGGGAAGTCGGTATTGATCTGGTTGCCGGTCCCTCTGAAATACTGGTGATTGCTGATCAGAGTGCGAATCCGGAATTTGTTGCCGCCGATCTGTTGAGTCAGGCGGAGCATGGGAGCGGCTTTGAACAGGCGGTGATGGTCACGACTGACCGGACGATGCTGGATAAAGTGGAAGCTGCTGTTATGCGACAGCGTGAATTTCTGAAACGGCAGGCGATCGTTGATAAAGTACTGGATAAGGGAGTGTTCCTTATTGCGGTGCCGGATGAGGTGACTGCTGCGAAAGTCGCGAGCAGTTATGCTCCGGAGCATCTGGAGATCCAGACGGAGAATCCGGAACGTCTTGCCGGTATGATCACTGCTGCCGGGGCGATATTCCTCGGTCAGTGGACTCCGGAATCCTGTGGTGATTTCTGTGCCGGGCCTTCACATGTTCTGCCGACAGCCGGAAGTGCAAAAAAATTCAATGGCCTGGAAACGGTCAGTTTTTTCCGCCGGACGAGCATGGTAAAATATTCGGAAGCCGCTTTGAAACGGGATGTGGATATTATTGAGCGTTTCGGAAAGATGGAACAGCTCGATGCACACGGCAATGCCGGAACGATCCGCACAAAATAAATAATAATACATTTAACGGGGCATAGCAGAATATCTGTTATGCCCCGTTTCTGTGTCAATAAAAATGTTTTTGTATTTTGATTACCGGATCATGCCAGCAATCCCCGGTCAACATCCTCAAAGATCTTTTCACTGGCGGCATCATCAAAACATCCGGAATTTGCAAGCTCATCGTAAAACAATGAGTTGTCATCGCCGAATTTCAGGGAGATATTATCAGCAGAGATTCCGCTGACTTTGACGCTGTTTGTACCATCGGTGTAAGTAAGCGTATCTGCGTTCCAGTTGTTTTCTGAACCGGATTCAAACCAGAGCGTAATTTCTCCACCGACAAGCTGTTCAACTGTATCATTACCCCAATTTCTGCCGAAACAGAAGATGTCTTCTCCGCCGCCGCCATGCATGGAGTCGTTGCCGATACCGCCAACGATCACATCGTTGTTTTCTCCACCGACAATGCGGTCATTTCCGGCATCGCCGAAGAGGGTGTTGCTGCCGTTATTTGCCCAGATGGTGTCGTTGCCAAGACCACCGTAGATCTTAACTCCATTACCGGCATAAGCGAAACGCTGACTGGTCATATCCACAATATCATCGCCAGCTCCGGCACGAATCTCATCAATTTGAGCAATACGCGCCTGTTGTTCAGCAACTGTTCCCGGCAGTGCGGTGTAAATATCATCCACAAAGAGCGCATCGCCGTTGGTATCATCAGTCATTACCAGAATATTGGCATCGTCAGAACCGGAAAACACATCGGCGATCTTATTTTTCCCGGAAAGCATTACCTGTTCTTTTGTTCCGCACCAACCATTGAGGACACCATGATGTTCTGCAGTATAATCTGCTTTCCATGTTCCATTGGCATTGGCAAAGAATACATCCATATTTCCGTCGGCATCAGAAGCAAACTTCTGCGCTTTTGAATTCCGGGAGGCTGCAATATCTTCTCCCTGATGAGCAGTCCCATCCACAGAGACCCGCCATTGATAAGTTCCGGCAGGCATACCGTAAGTATCTACGGCATTTCCATTGGGTTGTACTTGCAATGCCGATTTGAAATCATTTTGAGAATATTCCACAATCCTTGTGCCTTCAGGAATATTGTCAAAGGAAATCCCGTCTTTATTTCCGGACAATTCCGGATAGGCTGCAACAGCGACAGAAAGAACAAGGTTTCCATCTTTCAAATGCAGACTGTATAACTTATCACAGTTTTCAATATGTTCGCCATTGCAGGAAAGTGTACCATATATACTGTTTTTATCGCCGATAGTGATATTCCCGCTGAAGTTTTCCGCCCCCCGGGCGAGTTTGTAATCTCCGGATGTCAACTCCTGAGTTACGGTAACAGAATATTCCGGAGTTCCGGAAAGCTGAGATATATCATCGATCATATAATCATCGTTAGAACTTCTGTTTGTAAGATCAAATATGATCTCCATATCATCGGCATTGATTTTGCTTCTTACCGTCATAAAACCGGCAAGAGTGAGTGTGCCTGAAACAGCTGCTTCGTCAAGGATTATTTCAGAATCTTCCGCAACAGATGTGTCTCCGCAGAGAGAACCGCCATCGATTTCCAGAATTCCGCCAGCGGTGATTCCGGCATTTTGCACATAGGATCCTTCGGCAACATAAGTCCAACCGGATGAATCAACTTCAACAAGTTGAGCTTTGGCTTCCATTGCGATTGCGGAGGTATATGTTCCGACCGCAGGGAGCAGCTCCGGCGAGGATAAAACTGCATAAAAACGCAGCTCTCCGGCTAAAGCATCCGGAACTGTCCAGGTATACGAGCCGGAGTTTTTATCCGGAACGATCTGAGCGAGCAGAACGCCGTCATTTCCGCTGCTGTCCGTATCATAATAAATACAGAGTTCAGCATTTTCCGGAAGATCCGGACAATTCCAGGTTACAGTTATATCTCTGCCGTTTCCGGCTTCTGCGGTAAGAGTTGGAACAGCAACACTTGACTTTCCATTAAGGATATTTGCATCTACCTCAACATTTGTACCATTGGCAATGCTCAAGCTCCATATACCTTCAACGGGATCGCTGACCGCGATGACAAGAGTTTTGTCATTACCCATACTTTCTACGATCTCCATATCGGAGCGTTGGGCAATATCCTCTTTTGTATAGGTATTTCCCCCGCCGTCAGTCAGCAGGAATTCCGTTTCGCCTGATTCCCATTGTGCGGACAGCAGGACAATTCCGGAAACTCCGGAAAGATCCCAACTGCCTGTGACAGGGGGAATACTTCTGCTTCTGCTCAAGGAGTAGGTAATGGGATTATCGTTATCATTGATTTTTTTGACTTTTTCAGTTCCAAGCAGTTCCCAGGAGCCGCCCAGATTGAATTTGACACCGAGGGACTGTTTTGTTCCGCAGAATTCCCGTGTACACCAAGCCGCATAATAGTCATTGGCATTATTGTTGTCATTACTGAATTGCAAAAGGACATTGGAACTCATGGTAAATCCCAATCCGAATTCAGAAAAGTCGATCACTCCTGCTGTTGCGAAAGCCACATTGCCGTTCTGGTCAATTTTCAATGCTCCATGTGATGTCAATAGCTTGGCAAGAGTTACTTTCCCGTTTGCAGTAAAGGAGGCATCTTTCCAATCTACCGTCAGGGACACATTTCCGGAAACAAGTCCGCCGAGGACTTCTATATCACCTGATCCGGTAATATTTTTGTTTGTGATCGTAACATCGGCATCGATCGTGGCAATGGAATATGTACTTCCGCCTATGGTAATTTGTTTGCCATAGTATAATCCCACTCCGGCAACGATTTCGGAAGGTTTATCATCTCCATCGGAAAAATTCCGGACTCCGCCGTTGACCGATTCCAGGAAAAATCCGGTGGTCCCGACTGCAATATCCAGACCGGAAAGTTCAAGAGTAAGCGTATCGACTTGTTTTTTGACAACGACGTATTCAGCCTTGAGGGCTTTGTCAAAATAGGTAAATTGGATATCTGCTGTTCCTGACCACTTGTCATCTTCGGTGTCAACACTGATTACTCCTTCTTTCAGGAAAAATCCGTCTGCAAGGGTCAGGTTCTGATAGGTAAGCTCTCCTGCAATATCAAATTTCACGGATTTGAAATCATGGGGTGTCGTGATCTTTATATATTTTTCCCCGGAAAGATCCACTTGCAGACCTGCCCGGTCATCTTCAGATTTCTGTGAGTCAAAAATGCTGAGATTGATTTTTCCCTGAACAGAAATAATGTAATCGGTATCAGTGACAGTTATACCATAAGCCGCTCCGGAAAGAGTTATATCCAAACCGCAATAATTCCAGTCTAATTTTTTATCTTGCGGGAATGGCATCCAGGCAAGCAGGGACGGCTCTGAAGAATGTTGATCCCGTTGGGATACCGCATCTGCAATCAGATCTGTCATATTGGCATTGGGGGAATCCTTGATCGCGCCGTCACCTTCGATATTTTCCGGAACAACCACTACATCAATGGTATGCTCTTTGGTTTCTTCCCCTTTTGTGGCTGTGATGATGACTTCGGTTGTTCCGTAACCGGTAGCGGTATCGGTGATTTTTCCGGTAGTACCGGAGAATTTTCCGGTGGTCTGATCGATCGAGAGCCAATCGGGGGCTTGGGTAAGGGTGTAATCCCCGTAGGTCATACCGGCAAAAGCGGTGTCAGGCAGCTTGATTTGTGTTTCCTGCTTTTCTCTATCCGTGCTTTCACTGTATTCACTGTCTACGACAACAGAAACGATGTTGGTTTCCTCATCCAGTTTCAGCATCAAACTCATATTCCGCAGTTCCAGCGGTTCTTCCATATCAAGGGAAAGTTCACCTTTTTTGCTGCCGTCTTCATTGCGGACCGTGATCGTTTTATTGAAATTGGCGGCATTGCCGATCAACTGATACTCTCCGGCGACTTGTTTATCATCAACTGTAATACTGTATGTACCGTTTCCGGAAACAAGTTCCCAGTCATTGAGCAAAAGCCCGTCATCTTCCACACGGACGGAAATATTCAAGTCCATGTTGCCGTTATTCTGCAATGCACCAACGGAAGTGCCATAATTGGTTGTTCCTTCCGCGATAGTGATGTTCCCGGCAAAAGAAGCATCTCCGTTAAGGATAATATCCCCGGTATTGTAAATGGTATCTGTGTAGGTCGCAAATTTTACATCACCAAGAGTGATTTGTCCACGAGATTCAACAAGTATATCATAGCTACCTGTTGCTGAATTGTATTCCTTTGTCCAGTACACCCTGTTGTAAATCGCGCCGCCGTTACTTGCCACATTCCCGGAGAACACGGCACTATCGCCGATGGTCATACTGCCGCCGCCGTTGCAAATCGCGCCGCCGCCGTAGTTTGCCGCATTCCCTGCAAACACGGCACTATCGCCGATGTTCATACTGCCGGAGCCGTTGTAAATTGCGCCGCCGAAGCCGAAGTAGTGGTCGACGCCTGCCACATTCCCGGTGAACACGGCACTATCGCCGATGGTCATACTGCCGACGGAGTTGTAAATTGCGCCGCCGTAGCCGCGTGCCACATTCCCGGAGAACACAGCGCTATCGCCGATGGTCATAGTGCCGCCGTTGTAAATTGCGCCGCCCTCGTAATCCGAATTCCCTGCAAACACGGCATAATCGCCGATGGTCATACTGCCGCCGTTGTAAATCGCGCCGCCGGAATAAATAACACCCATTACGGTTGCACCACTTGATACAACTAACCAGCCGCCGTAATTAAGAGTGATGTTCGTTGCAGTTGCACCACTTGATACATTTAAATAGCCGCCGGATACAATAGTTACATTGGTTGCTTTATCGTAGTAATAGTATGAAGAATCACAACTGCACCAATAAGCACTCTCATAATTAACTGAACTATGGAAAAGGCGTAAATAGTCACTCAAAACTCCAGTGTATGTGTTGTTGTAATAGTAATGATGGGCGTATGCTTCAAGTCCCTCTCCGCCGTGGTTTAGCGTGCCGAGCAGATGGTCGGTTTCGTGGGCGATGGTGGAGAGGATTTCAGCGTTGCTGGCGGTGGAATCCAGCATCACAAAGGCTTTGTCAGTTTTATTTTTATTTCCGGAGTCAATGGTTTCAGCAAGTCCGGCAAAGTTGCCATAGGTGGAAAAGGCTTCAGTTTTGCCGATGTAAATGGTGGAGTATTCGGAAACAGAGGGTTTTTCAGAAACAAAAATCACATTTTGAGAGGAATATTTGGCATTGAGTTCGGCAATGATACTGGCAATTCGTTCTTCGGTCAAAGCTGAATCCTGCACCTCTACAGTGTCAATGGTCAATATTTCTCCGTTGTATGAAGTCAATTCACCATCAAAATCCAAATACACATACTGCACCGCAATTTGCGGAACATACTGCACTCCACCATTTGCTGTAATTAGCTGTTCCATGCTTATCTCCCGTTGCTGAAAAATATATTACTTTGTAATATATCACGCAAAATTTCAAATTGCAAGTATGTAAAGATTTATCACTTGCAGATTTTCATTAGGAGAATGATTTTTTGAATTGTTGCAAACAAAACGCAGCGTTCATCCCGGCAAAGAATCAGGGTTCAATCATTCAATCAATCAAGCTCATTTCTGTTGGCATCAAAGCTGTCAGTCGGCAGCGGATCTCCCTGCTTATAATAAAGTCCGAAAATTTCCGGATGTTCAAGGATCAGTTCCCGGCAGCTCTTTTTGGCGGCACCTTCTATCTTATATCCTTTAACGTGACCATCAGCATACAGGACATTTATATAATTTTCGCCTTTGGGCAAATGCCATGGCTTTTCAAAAGCGACAGCAGAAGCACTCGAGTATTGCGGTCCGACATACATATAGACATAACTGCAATTTTTTCCGGCGATTTTATCATCTCCTTTTCCAGCTTTTGCTTTGCCTCCGGGAATTACATATACTTTATGATCTGTAAGATGTCCCTGAGCGCGCAGAACTTCAAAAGTACAAGCAGGATTTTTTGATACATCACCGTTTCTGGTAACACCGTGTGGACGAAGTCGCCCTTTGGAACCTTGAGTATACAATTCCAGAGCATTGCCGATCTGTTTCAAATTATTTATACCGGAACTCCTTTGTCCACCTGTCCGTCTTGTGCTTTTATCGTGTCTGTCATTATAGGAACTTGTTTCAGAATTTTCGCATCCGCAGAAAATTGTTGCGACGATCAGAAAAAGAAAAAACGGTGATTTTTTCATAAGTAAAAATCCTTTACTCTAATGGTGATTTTCAGAAGAATATTTCAAAAGGAGGCGTTCTCCGTTGCATCCGCATCAAAGGCACGCCAATGCCCATAAAACCGACACAAACAGAGAACGCCCTGTGGGGCATTCTTTTGTGCAGTTCGTTTTATCAATGGTATTTTGGCGTTTTTTGATGCGCACTGCAACATGATTTTCTTCAAATCAATGCTATAATATAGCATATGTTTGACAGAAAATCAAATCCCACTCTGCCTGTTTTTCTGGAGTCATCAGCGTGTCTACATGTATATCCGTGATATGTTGTGAAAAATATCACAAAACAGAGGTGAAAGCGGATAAAAATATGATAAAATATGCATGTTTTACAATGCGATATTTTTGTCGTTGCAATTATTCCCGGATCAGTGTACGGAGAACTTCTTCTGTAGTATTCCCCAATTGTTTATCCGTGACCGGGTGATCCCAAATGAGTTCACCATTTTCATCGGCTGAAAAATCGATAGTTACAGATTTTCCTTTATGCGGACCGGATTTTACCCGTGCTTTCAGAGTTGCCTGTTTTCCATCTCTGCTCCATTCTTTTTTTTCGAGAGTTTCGGTGGTTATTGACAAAACAGTTTTGTCCGACCCCGGAAGTTTCGGAGACTTGAAAGGATGCAGATAAATCGAATAATGCCATATAAAAGCCAGAAAAACAGATCCTGCCAGCATTGTTATGCTGAAAAAATACAATAATATTTTCAATGCAGTACTTCTGATCAGGGAAATATTCCAGAAAAGAGTTACAATAAATATAAGGAGTATTGCATCCAGTACGAAAGGTGAAACCGCAGGAGACAAAATTAAGGAAATAAACGCAGTTGGCAATGCAAGCAGAAATGACAGGATCGTTATTATCAATAGAATTATCTGCAATTTTTTTCTTTTCCGGTCAGTATAATCAGTGCTGCTGTTGGTATCGCTTTTTACCGGAGGGACATTCCGGTAAATGGACAGGATGAATTTCCATGTATCAATAGCACCGGTTTCTTTCAGCAATCCGGGAGGCAGTTGCGGGAAACGGTCAGGTGTATAGCCGGTAAAGGCACAGTATAATACCCGTGACAGGGAAAATAGATCATCAGATTCATTGGCGGAACGTTTCCTTGCAAGCAGATCCTTAGACATGAATTCCGGAGTTCCGGCAAGAGTGCTGTTTTGTTTTTCTGCAATCAAACCGATGTCGCCGAGAACTGCTTTGCCGTTTATCCACAAAATATTATCCGGTTTGATGTCCCGGTGGATGATGCCAAACGAGTGCAGTTTCTGTATTCCGGCAAGCAATTCACTGCCCATTTTTTTTACTGCGGCAGGGTACATCCTGTCAATACGGTCGAGTCTGTAACCCAGTGTGTTCGGTTGGTAGTTTTCTATGGAATCATTGATATTATCAGCCGCATCCATTGTATAATAAAGCATGCCGTCGATTTTATCGATGTGGTGTATTTGCAGCAGATTTTCGTGCCGGCAATTCCGGTAATTGATCAATCCCCGCAACTCGCGTTCCATGATTTTACCGTTATCAGTTATTATTTTCAACGCCACAAAGTGTCCGGTGAGCTGGTTTTTTGCAAGAAACACTTTCCCGTAAGAGCCGGTTCCGCAAAGTTTCAGTAAACGGTAATTCCCGATGGAATCATTCTCATTAAAATCCACTATGTTCCAACTCCAGTTCCGGAAATTTTTCAGCTGTTTCACGGTAAAATTTGCGCAGATATTTTAAACATCTGTTTTTTACCAGATATACTCTTGCCCGGGAAATATTGAAAAACTTTGCGGTATCAGCACATGAACAATTCTGCAGTGCATACATTTCAAAAATTGAATAGTTGTATGGAGAAACTGTATCTCTGAGTTTTTTCATAATGGCATCTTTGACCAGCATCTTCCACTGAAAAAGCAACGCCTCATCCAGAATTGTATCCGGAGCCGCATCTTCAGTAGCTGCATAAAGGTATTCTTTTGCAATTTTATCGGATTCGGAAAGCTCACTGCGCCGCCGTTTTATATCGATGATGATTCCATTGATCATTCTGGAAAAGAATGTCCGGAAGCGGGCTATTGACGGATCAAAACGGAAAGTCTTACTGCGCCGCAAAAAACGGCACATGACCTCCTGGACAAGATCATCACACTCTTCCTGTGTCAATCCTTTTAGCTTGCCCAGATCCCGAACCGGTTCGGCGTATGTTTCAAAAAATTGCTGCCATGAAATTTCATCGCCGGATGGCAAATGATCAAGCAACGTTTTTGACGTTGTCGGAAATTGCATTTTCTATCTTTTATCTCCCCACAAGATAACTCTTCTCTAATATAACTTCTATGCCGCAGTTTGTCAACAGAAAATGTCTTTTTTTGTGATTAAGTGTTACAGAAATAATATGTCACAATATATTTTTAGCTATTTTCCCAATTTTTGTGAAAAATCTTTACTGCGGTGGCGCATCGTGGTCAATCTCGCGCCTTGCTCCTGCGCCGCAGAGGTCGAATACAGTCGTATACTCCCTCTGCGTACTCGTCGCAAAACCCGACCTTGCCGCACGCTGCATCCACCGATAGAAAA
>JAZSIZ010000087.1:0-33239 GCA_045534015.1 Victivallaceae bacterium
GGAATCACACACATGTTACCGTAGCATAACTTTGGGAATCTGTCAAGCAGTTGCTCTTCACCTTTGGCTCCGACGAGTGAAAATACCCATTCTCGCCAAAGGGAGCAACTGCTATCTGATAACCGGGGAATAATATACAAGTAATACGGATGATTACGGATGAGGTGGATGCAAGGTGCATTTTTGCAGTGCAATGCCTTGAAGTTTTCCCGGGAAGTAACGCTCTGCAAACTCCCCCGGCACAGCCGGTTTGCCATTTGTAACCATCTGTCCGGAGGTCATAAAAAAAGACTGCTGAAAATTATTTCAACAGTCTGCAAAAACAATTGATCGTAACGATCACTGTTTCAGGAAAATGTTTTTTGTTGAACCGCACCGGAAATCTTTCCGGTGCAGCTGCGGAAACCGGACGCAAAATTTTATTTCATGTTTTGTATGGCTGATGCGCCCATTGCTTCCAGATCAAGATAGTATTTTCCGCGGATACGTTTGAATTTAAAACCATTTCGCATCAGATGATCGACAACCGCATTTTTCTGTTCGGGATCATTGAGAATCGCCTGCATCTGCTTCTGGATTTCCGGAGTGAATTTGCTGGTTTTCAGCAAAAGCTGGAAAATATCATTTTTGCTGACACCTTCTGCATTAAGTGCAGTTCTGGTTTCTGCCGGGATCAACATCCAGAATGCATCCACATCCTGATAGGCAAGTGACCGGAGAAGCGTTTCGCAGACAGCTCTCTGGCTGGATTGATCGACTCTGACTTTCGGAGCCGCAACCAGTGCCACGGCGGAAAAGATGATGGCTGCTGCCAATGTGATTTTTTTCAACATGATAATATTCCTTTCTGTCAGTTGAAATTGATATACCATTTCCCATCGATCTGGGTCAGTATGCCCTGTTTTTCAAACTCTTTAACGACTTTTGCGAGCGTTTTTATATCTTTGAAATTGACTTGTGAAAACTGTTTTTTTGTATCTTCCGGCATTGCCTTGAAAAGCTGGGCAATTTTTTCGATCGCCAGAGATTTGCTTCCGTGAATTTTGATCATTTTTTTCTGCACTTCCGGTGAACAAATCGCAAAGAGTGTACAGGCATCAGAATTTTTTATTGCCAGGATGTAGCCCAGAGTCACCATATTTTTACTGTCAGACTTAATAATTCCATTGACAAAAAGATACCATGTCCCGTTGATTTCTATCGTAATCTCATTAAAAACGCGGTTCATCATCTGTTCGGTTGCCTTGCGGAATTCTGCCGGATCACGGTTTATTTTTTCACATTCTCCGGCAGGAATCGTAACTTTATCAAAAAAGGAACTTAAACCAACGTTGTCTCCCTGAAATTTAAGCATATCTTTGAGTGTATCGGCGAATCCGGGTGCAAACAGTTTTTCCAAACCGTCAATATCCTTGGCGCAAATCACTCTGATGAAGGATTCTGCCAGAGCTTTCTTACTGGATTGGTCAAGTTTGACTTTCGGTGCAGCGACCAGCGACACAGCGGAAAAGATGATGACCGCCGCCAACGTGATTTTCTTTAACATGGGAACTCTCCTTTTTTGGGGTTATTTGATGAAATTGATATACCAATTTCCATTGATATCGATCATGGCATCATACATTTTTTTCAAATCTCCACTTTCTTTCAATTCTTTTACAGAAAGTGTGCCGATTTCTTTTTCTTTCAATTCTTTTTCTATAGCGGCGATGGCATTTGCTTTGCTGCCGGCTTCCTGAATCAGCTCCTGCTGCTTTGCCGGAGTGCTGATATGAAAGATCGTCCAGGCATCTCTGGCAAAATATGCTGCGATATATCCGAGAGCGACCTGCTCTTTATTGTTGTGGGAAACCAGCGGCAAATTCAGATAATATCTTTCATTGATTTGAACAGTGTATTTTTCCAATTCGGTGGAGGTATATTCAACAGCTTTTTCAAAAAGTTCAGCATCATCCGGAAGTTTTGAAAGGTCATTGATCCCGAATTTTTTCTTCAAATCATTTCCTATGAGGTTATTCAGTATTTGCTGCCAGCTCATTCCATAGTATTCAGCCATGAAATCAGCTGTTTTTACATATCCGCGGGGAAGCAGCAGTTTTTTGAACTCTTTGATGTCATTTTTGCATAAGGTGCGGGTGAAAGAATTAAAAAGTTTTTCTTTACTTGACAAGTCCGGCTGGATGTCTGTACAATCAAGATACCATAGCCCGTCGATTTGGAGTATGTATTCATCCAGGCTTTTGAGTTCTGCCTCTATCAAAGCCTTTTTGTTTTTCGGGTCCTGCATTAATTTTCTGATTTTATCAATGGCATTTTTACCCATTCCGGAGCAAAAAGCCTGCCATATTTCCTCCTTGGCATCTTCTTCATTGCCGGCGGATTGGATAAAAGAACTTTTTGCCGACGGGGAAACAGTTTTCCAGAGGAGGTCTTTATCATTGTCTGCAAGTGCCTGAAGCATGGCTTCAACCAGAGTTTCCTTACTGCTGTGGATCCCTTTTGCTTCCGATTTTGCAGATTCTCCACTGCTGCTTTGAGAGTATCCCGGGGAATCTTTGGAAGAGGAAAGCCACCAGATAACGATTGCGATTACGGCAAGCAGCAGCAGTGCCGCTGCCGGATACAGCCATGATTTGGATTTTTTCTTTTTCTGCGGTTTTGCCGGAACTGTATTTTTTGAAGTGTGATTTGACGATTGGCTTATCTGACGCGGTGCGGAAACCGGTTCGACCTGCGTGCGTCTGGAAACCGGTTCGATTTGCGTGCGTCTGGAAACCGGTTCGATCTGACTGACTCCGGATAACGGAGTTGACGGCATGATATGCCCGTCTGCCGGGGATGATGCAGTGGAAACCGGTTTGATTTGAGCATCATTTTCTTTCAACCCCTGTTCCAGAGCTGCGGCAAAATCTCCGCAGTTGGGGAAGCGCATTTTACCATCTTTATTCAGGGCTTTAGCTACAGCATTGCGTATTCCGGGGGAAACATTTTCCAGCGGCGGCGGTTCCTGAGTCAGAACAGCCTGCTGCAAAACCGCCGGATCAGAGCCTTCAAACGGAAGATGTCCGGCAAATAACTCATAGGCGACCACTGCCAGCGCATATTGATCTGTGGCGGCATCCTGCAGTCTGCCCCGCCACTGTTCCGGAGACATGTACGGCCCGGTTCCGCTCTGACTGCTCTGTTCCATGGAAATACGGATCATGCTGGAACGGATGCGGTCAGCCAGACCGAAATCCAGCACTTTGATATTGCCTTCGCGGTCGATGAGGATATTGCCCGGTTTAATATCCCGGTGGATGATCATTTTGCTGTGAGCATAATCCAGTGCATCGGCGATCTGCCGGATCAATGCGACGATTTTTCCGGTGGTAAGTGTCCCGTCTTTGCGGCTGCGGCGGACAAAACTGCGCAGTTCTTCGCCATCGACAAACTCCATGATCAGGAAAAAGTTGCCATTTGAGCGGTCGAATTCCAGATTGTTGTAATTAGCGATCCACGGATGGTGAAGACGGTGAACCAGCTGGAAATTTTCCCGGATGTCTTCCATTTCCTGCGAATTGTGGGAAAGTTCCGGCGGCAGAGCCTTCAAAGCCACTTCTATGCGGCCGATCTCATCCAGACAGCGGTAAACGATTCCCATACCGCCCTGACCGAGTTCAGAAATTACTTTGTACCGGTCAAGTATCACATCGCCGGGAACAAAACGGGAAGATACGCTCCTGTTGCGGAAACCGGGCATTGTTTTATCATATTCTTCCATTTTTCAGAAATCCTGTTTTTACCGTAATTTTCCGGATGCAAACTAAAATAATGCCATTCCCGGTAAGCTGTGATCAAATGTTTCAGCGGCTACCTGTGGCAATGTCGAAGATCCACCTTAATATAGCATGTGAAATGATATTTTGCAAATGTTATTTCATTTGACAAAACAGCGAACCCCGATGCCGGATGGCAATTTGCGTCCGGTACTTTCCGGAATATACATTTCCTGTGCATCCACCTCTGCCCGGTCTCCGGCAACCTCCTTGACCATCCGTTCCAGAACCAGTAATGAAAATCCCGGAGAATGGCAGCTCAAAACAATGGTAAACGGGCGGTCAGGCTTGCGCAATGCCAGACAATTGGTCAGTAATTGCGGCAGATCGCTCTCTATTTTCCACAATTGTCCGGATGATCCTCTGCCGAAAGTCGGCGGATCAAGCGCGATCAGATCGTACTGATTGCCCCGGCGCAATTCACGGTTGACAAATTTATTCACATCATCGGCGATCCAGCGTATGGCATTGGGGATCGACGGATTGAGGGCAAGATTCTCTTTGCCCCATTCGATCATTCCCTTTGCCGCATCAAGGTGACACACTTTTGCTCCGCCGGCAGCCATGGAAAGTGATCCAAGACCGGAATAGGCAAAAAGATTCAAAGTATCCATATTGCGGCAGTTTTTGCGGAAGAACTGCCAGTTTTCAAATTGTTCGGCAAAAAAGCCGAGATGACCGAAACTTGTCGGTTTGATCTGCATGGTGACACCGCCCCAGTCGGCACTCCACACATCCGGGATCCTTTCCCGGTGCTGCCAGCTGCCGTGACCTGAACTGTCGCGGATAAATTCCGCATCCGCCGCTTTCCATTCATCCGGATGCAGTGACGGTTTCCAGAATGCATTCAATGCCGGACGGATCAGCCGGTACGGACCGACCTGTTCGAGCTTTTTCAAATTTCCGCTGTCCAGCAGAATATAATCTTTTGCCATTTTATTTTTGCTCCAAAGCGTTGTAGATGATTTCACCCCGGCGCACCGTCATCAATGTCCGGTTGCTCTCCTGTTCAAAAACCGCCAGATCGGCACGCAGCCCCGGAAGCAATTGACCGCGGTCAAAGAGATTGAAGTGTTCCGCCGGATTCCGGGTCACGGCCTGGGCAGCTTTGGTTTCCGAAAGATGACCGCAGCTCATCAAACTGTGCCAGCCGGCATCCAGCATAGTGGTGGTTCCGGCAAGTTTTCCTGCCTGAGTTTGGGAGAAACCATTTTTCACTATAATTTCAGACGGTCCGATATGATATGCTCCATCGGGCATCCCGCTTGCCATGGTGCCGTCACTGATACCGATGATCTGATGCAATGTTTTACAGCGGCAGGCAAGATCGACCATGCGGGAGTGGACATGTCTGCCGTCGATGATAAGTTCCACGGTGACCCGGTCATCGGTCAGCACGATCCCGGGCAGTCCCATATTGCGCTGGTGCAGCGGATTCATGCCGTTGAAAAGATGGGTGCAGTGGTTGGCTCCGGCATCGATGGCACGCAGAGTCTCTTTTTCACCGGCAAGACTGTGTCCCATTGAAGCGATAACATTGCGTGAGCGGAGCAATTCGATAAGTTTGTCTGCATTTTCCAATTCCGGGGCAAAGGTCATAACCTTGACCATATTTTCCCCGGCATCGATCAATTCTGCGGCAAAGCCGAGATCGATCTTCTGCACAAAAGCACGGGGTTGTGCGCCGGATTTTTCCGGATTGAGAAAAGGTCCTTCTATATTGATCCCCACGGCATCTGCACCGGGGAGTTCTTCTTTCATCGCAGCGGCAAGATCACGGATATTGGCGATCATCTTTTCCGGTTGGTCAGCTACCACAGTCGGGAAAAATCCGGTAGCTCCGCAAGCTCCGAGGCTGGAACTCATTGAAGCAATGGAATTGACGGATTCTTTTACTTTCGAGCAATCGAAACCTCCGGCTCCATGGATGTGGGTGTCGATAAATCCCGGAGTGATATAAGCATTCTCAAACTGGAAAAGTTCCAGTTTTTCATTCATGGAAAATCCGGAAATGCCGCCGACGGCGATGATCTTGTCATTTTCGCACAATACTCCGCCATTGGGGATAATGCGATCCGGCGTGATCAGACGGTCTGCCAGATAAAGTCTGCGAACACGGCTTTTTTTCATAACTTCATACCATTAACAACATTCTAAATTCTGATACTGCGGAAAAATAATATAACTCAATACACCGCTTTTGTCAAGATTCTTTTCTGCCAAAGTATATGTTCATTTTTTCGGTGCCGTGCTTCTGGTGTAACCGATAATACCGTCAACGATGCCGTAAGCAATTTTGTCGGTATACTTCCGGTCGTTGAGATTTTTCTCTTCTGCAGCGTTGGTTATAAAACCTATTTCCACCAGAACACCGGGGGCATTGATGTCCCGCAGAACCGCAAAACGTGCACGTTTTACACCCCGGTCGACCGCTTTTGTGTGCCGGATCAATGACGATTGTATATTCCATGCAAGAAGCATATTGCCGGCATCCTGCCGGTTGCCGGTATACACTTTTGATGATGCTTTGCCGCCATTGCTGGATGCCGCTCCCGCCGGAGTAAGGCAATACGTCTCAATGCCGGAAACTGTATTATTCATCGTTGCATTGACATGTATCGAAACAAAAAGGTCACATTTGTTCCGCTGCTGCATAGGGCCGATCGTTGCCAGCGGGACTTGAATATCTTTTGTTCTGGTCGGGATCACCTTGAAACCGTATGCCCGCAAAATCTGGATCACCCGGTTCCCCACTTTGAAAGTGATCGTCTTTTCCCGGGAAAATTTGCCGATCGCGCCGGGGTCGCTGCCGCCGTGTCCCATATCGATCATGATCGTGGTGACCCGGTGCCGGGGAACTGTTGCCGGATAAAGCACCGGACGCATGGTTTTGTACCAGTCCAGATTTGAGATCCATGGCATATTACCCTCAAAAACCGGAGCGTTGAGCAATTCCACTTTGACATTGTTGCACAGCATTCTCCGCTGCTTGCGGGGGAAGAAACAGACAAATTTCTTCCCGGATGCGATCGTTCCGGATTTTTGCAGTATCACCCTGAATTTGTTGCCGGTCATCAGATCGTACAGGTTGCAGAACTTCTGTTTGCCAATGACCTTCTGCCTGATTCCGGCGGAAGCGGAAAATGACAGAATACAGACCAGCAGAATACAAAAACACCGGCGGATCATCATGCATTCTCCACTTCTGCAAGCTTGATCAGATGGATGGTATCTTCCGATGGCGGGTACATGGTTATTACTCCAGCTCCGATTTCAACGCTCTGCATTTGTGAACCGTAGACAAATGCTCTGCTTTCACATACCGCCTGTTTCCATGGCAGATCCAGAGCCAGCATGGCGGCAAGAGATGCCGAGAGTGTGCATCCGGTACCGTATCCGGCAAATGGCGCAAAATTCACTGCCGGAGAATTCAATGTATACAGTTTGCCGTCTTTGAAGATCACATCTGTGACTGTTTTGTTTCCCGCCGCAGTGTTGCGAAGATAGATGGCTGCGGAATATTTTTTGCCGAGCGTTGCAGCGGCGGCAAGCATATCTTCTGTGGAGGAGATCTTCATGTCCGCAAGCAGTTCCGCTTCCCGGATCCCCGGGGTGATCCATGAGGATCGCAACAGCAGTTTTTCCTGAAGTGCTTCAAGAGCATCATCCTGTAAAAGGCGTGAATTGTCTGCGGAAAAAATCACCGGATCACAAACCACTTTCAACCGGTGCTTTTTTATGGAATCCGCAACGGCACAGACCGTTTCTGCGGAAAACAGCACTCCGGTTTTCCCGTACCTGACGGCGATCTTTTCCATGACCGCATCGATCTGGGCGGCAACTGATTGCCCGGGAAGAGCATCGATCCGGCGGATCGCCACCGGATTGGCAGCGGCGACCGCAGTAATGGCACAGGTTCCGAAAACTCCCAGGGCATTAAAGGTACGCAAATCAGCGGCGACCCCCGCTCCGCCACCGGAATCACTGCCGGAAATTGTGATGGCGGAAGGATAAAATTGCATTTTGCTTCTCTTTGTCATTTGTTTTTATCCATTTGTGAAGCTATTTTATATACACAGACAACAACCATTGCAAAATTTACACTCTGAAAAGGAAAAAAACAACCGTGAAGCTCGTTTTTGTAAAAATAATTTCAATTTTTTTTATAATCACGGTTTTTCTGCCGTCTGATCTGACGGCGGATGTCACT
The DNA here is from genome assembly GCA_045534015.1 of Victivallaceae bacterium. GTDB lineage: Bacteria > Verrucomicrobiota > Lentisphaeria > Victivallales > Victivallaceae > UBA1784. The sequence continues at coordinate 8,029 of JAZSIZ010000087.1, forward strand.
GTCGCTCCGGGATTGATGCTGCGCGATGATGTTTCCGGATTTGACCAGCAGTATTTGAAAAGTGTGGTCAGGCAGCTTGACCGCTATGCCAGAAAGTCCGATTTGCGCCGCCGTGACACCTCCATTACGATCATTTGCGGTAAAGGTGATAACTTCGGATTTTACGGCAGATACCTCTATCTGCCCGGTACGGCGAACCAGTGGCAGGAAAATCCGGCTCTGCGGCGCAAAGTCTATGCGGCTCTGGCTGCCTGCCGTTTCGGTTTTGATCTGCCGGCGGATACTGCCGGAGTGGCGGAGTGGATCGTCTGCGGTTTGGATGCCGAACTGGATGCCGCTGCCGGATCGGGACAATTCATCGCCGCCAACCGCGGTTTCCCGCTGCTTATGGAGTTTGCCGGTTATTGCGGAGCCATACCTGATTATGCTGCTATGTGCCGGATCGGTTATCCCCGGTTTCCGGTTCTGCTGGATTTTTTTTCCGAACAATCGAGGATGCTGCTGCTGATCCTTGCTGACAACGGCAAGATTTCCGATGTCTTTTTCAGAACAGCATCCGGCGGTGAACCGGATTGTTTCATCGATTATTATGCTTCCGCAGAAAAGGCAAAGGAAATATTATCTGCGGAAACGGAAAAACGTCTCTGGAGCAGTTACCACCCCATGCCGCCGGAATTGGCTTTGATCCGGCTGGCGGAAATCGACATCATATTTGTCCAGAATGTTGATGCAAACGGCAACCTGACCGGTGATTATATAGAATGCAACTGGCAGAAACTTGCTGAAATGCTCCGGGTTCCGCGCAAAGATGCCGTGCAGTTGCGGCGGAATCTTGCCGGTAATTTTATCGCTCTGGGCAAAATGCTTGATGCAGAGGAGCGCAAATGCTGCAATAACATCGCTTCAGCCGTTGCGGCAATCGGTTCAGATCAGGGCGATGCTGATTTTGCCCGTAATCTGGAACTGCTCAAAAAGGCTTTGAACCGGAGAAAACAAATAGACCGTTTTCTCCGTGATACTCTGGTGCGGTACACTCCGGTTCCGGATAATTTCGGGCGGCTGTTTTCCGCTTCAAAAAGTGGAAATATCGCTGCTGTATCCGATGAAATGGCATTTTTGCGGCGGATCTTGAATAATTATCTGCGGTGAATACGATCTCCGGAGGCTGATTGGATATGGAACAGAATGTTTTTGATACCATTGTTATCGGTTCCGGCCCCGCCGGATTGGCAGCGGCGTATGCGGCGGCTGTTTCCGATCAGAGCGTGGCGGTCATTGAAAAACAACCACGCCCGGGAATGAAGCTGCTGGCTTCCGGAGGCGGCAGATGCAATGTGACCAATATTCTTTCCGGAGAAAATTTTGCCGTAAAATTCGGCAGGCAGTGGCGTTTTATGATGCCGGCTTTGCAGCATTTTTCCGGAAGCAGACTGCTGGATTTTTTTTCCTGCCATCAAGTGCCGCTTGTCCTTACTGACGGATTTCACTATTTTCCGGCTTCCGGCAAAGCCGCGGATGTGCTGAAGCTTTTCACCGGAGAAATATCCGGACACGGCGGCAGGATCTTCTGCTCTGAAAAAGTTACCGCTCTTATTCCCGGGGACAAGTGGCAGGTCATTACCTCTGAAAGGAGTTTTATCTGCCGGAATGTGATCTGCTGCTGTGGCGGCAGAGGGTATCCGGCTCTGGGCGGCAGTATGGCAGGATTCGATCTTGTCAGGGCTCTGGGGCATACTGTCACCCCGCTTTATCCGGCGATGACCGGAGTTATCTGTGCCGATGAAAGAATCGGGGAGTGTGCCGGTATTTCTATGCCGGATTGTGTCGCTGAAATTGCTGTCAAAGGCAGAGAGTGTCTTTCAGCCCGGGGAGAACTGCTGTTTACCCACCGGGGATTTTCCGCTTTTGCCATTCTTGATCTTGCCGGACAATGTGCCCGTCTGATCGAAAAAAACGGTTCAGTGCCGTTAAAAATCGATTTTCTTCCGGATATGAGCTTGGCGGATGTGGAAAATATGTTTGCCGACTGGCGCAAAGTAGGGGGGAACCGGCATATTTCAACTCTTATGAATCAGCATTTGCATGTGCCGCGGCGGATCGCCGGACTTCTGCTGGAAGGTGATGATCCGGAAATTTCCCGGTGGCAGAGAGCTTCTTCGGCTCTTCTGGCACAGAAGCTCAAAGCATCAGTTTTTCAATTGTCCGGAGTGGAAAGCTGGGATAAGGCGATGGTTACTGCCGGCGGAGTATCGCTGAAAGAGGTTTCGCCCCACACTCTGGAAAGCAAAATCCATAAAGGATTGTTTTTTGCCGGAGAGATGCTGGATCTTGCCGGACCGTGCGGCGGGTACAATATAACTTGGGCATTGGCTTCCGGATTTCTGGCGGCAGGTGGTGTTGATTTTTGAATTTTTTATGTGTTGTAGGATTTTTTTTGATATTTTTGTGCCGGATATGGTTGAAAAAACATTACAAGCATGCTATCTTATCCGGTATAAAGTATGAGTGTGTTGTTGTGAACACAACTTTTAAACGTTCAAAAAAAGGAGAAGAAAAATGAGCGAGAAAAAAGAAATCTTCGCAGACGGAATCGGTCAGATCCATTTTGCCGGCGGCATGGTCCGTTATGACTTCGTCACTGTCCAGCCTGCCGAAGACGGCAAAACCACCACCCAGAGCAATGTCCGTATCATCATGCCCCCGCAGGGTTTCCTGGCTGCTTTCAACAGCATGCAGCAGCTGATCGACAAACTTCTGGAAGCCGGTGTGCTTCAGAAAAACGAAGCTGCTGAAAAGTAATTTTTCAGGCTTCTGATACAACAAAAAAGCTGTTGCGGAATCTTTGAGAGATTTTGCAGCAGCTTTTTGTTGTTCTGATTCCGGATAAAAAATGCCACGCAAACCAGATGAAAGTCTGCGTGGCAGCCGTATTAAGTTTTTATTGCAGGTAATCAAGCATTTGTGCAGCTATTTCCGGAGTGGCAGCCATGATACCGTCTGCCGGAAAATTATTTTTGCCGTTGAAATCGCAAACCACAGCACCGGCTTCCCGGGCAATGATCGCTCCGGCGGCAACATCGTAAAGCTGCAAACCTTCTTCCCAGTAGCCGTCAAAAACTCCGGCGGCGGTCATTGCCAGATCCAGTGCCGCAGAACCGCACCGTTTTATATCCCGCAGCTGCGGCAGGATGCGGTCAAATTTTTCCAGTACCGGTTCAACTTTGTTTTCCCGCAGACGGGCAAAACCGGTGGCACAGGCGGCTTCTTCCAGAGTACGGCAGTTGGAAACATGGATCGCTTTACCGTTCATAAATGCTCCTTTGCCTTTCTGGGCGGTGAAAAGTCTGCCCAGAGCCGGAGCATTGACCGCACCGGCATAGCCTTCGCCGTTTTTGTACAGCGCAATGGAAATGCTGTAATACGGGTGGAATTTCACAAAAGACTGGGTACCGTCAATGGGATCGATGATCCAGCAGTATTCGGAATTTTTTCCGGCATGACCGGTTTCTTCCCCGAAAATATCATGGTCGGGGAAACGTTCATTGATTTTTGAAATGATCAGATTTTCGATCGCTTTATCGGCGATTGAAACCAGATCTTTGCTGGTTGCTTTCCCTTCAATATCGCTGTCAGCGATCCTGCCGAAATATTTCAGCGACTCCTCACCGGCGAGGATGGAAAGATCATTGAGAAAATCAAGCATTGGTATTTTTCTCCCACAATTTCTGTAATTCACCAAGATCGTTGCAAGTCCAATCCGGCGTGACCGGAGCATAACTGGCAAGATCCGCCCCCGGCCCGATTATACGGCAGGTGAAACTGCCCGCATTGGTTCCGGCGGCAATATCAGTGGCAAGACGGTCGCCGATCATCAGTGTCTGCGAAGCATCCAGACCCAGTCTGGCGGCGGCACTGCGGATGAATCCGGCATCGGGTTTGCCAAGCTGCCGCAAAGTTGCTCCGCTTGCCAGTTCAACGCAGCGGGAGATCGCTCCGCAATCGACCAGACAGGTCGGCTGATCACTGGGACAGAAAACATCCGGATGAGTTGAAAAGCCCGGCACTTTTTCCCGGACAAAATACGCAGCTTTGCAAAGTCTTTCATAACAGAGAAGTTTGTCAAATGAAACGATCACCGCCTCCGGATCATCATCCACGATTTCAAAACCGTGACCGCGCAATTCATCTGCCATGGCGGGCATGCCCAGCAGAAAAAGTTTTTTCCATTGCGGGAACTCTTTTTTCAGGGTATCCACCAGAAAGTCAGTGGCAGTGTAGAAATTTTTTTCAGTTCCGGGCAATCCGAATTTTTCCAGCCGTGCCACATACTCTTTTTTGCTGTATGAAGTGTTGTTGGAACAATAAGCATAAGGGATGTTCCGTTCTTCGAGGAAACGGATAAAGGGCATGGTTGTCGGATAGAGTGTCCCGCCGTGATAGATCGTACCATCCATATCCAGAAAGACGGCTTTTATATTGGAAAATTTTTCTTTATCATTCATTATTGAAAACCTCTCATTGACTTTTTGATAATATACTTCTTTTTTCCTGCAAATACAAGTTTGAATAATCTGCCGGGATGCGGTATATTATGGAAAATGATCATTGCGAAAGGAGATATTATGAGTATGCCGATAATTCCGGTTCCTGCCGGATTGGATTCTGAATTGTTCTGTCTTGGTAAAGGAGCGTTGAAATATCTGCCGCAAGTGCTTTCAGAAGCATTCCCGGAGCAGGAAGCATTTCTGGTTGCCGATGAAAATACCTGGCGCGCCGCCGGAAGTGAGGCGGAAAAAATTTTGAATGCCGCCGGTTTCCCCATCGCCGGAAAATATATTTTCCCCGGTGAACCCCGTCTGCATCCGGAGTATGAATATTGTAAGATGCTTGCCGGTATCTTTCCGGAAAATTGTGTTCCGGTCGCCATCGGTTCAGGGGTGATCAACGATCTGACCAAATGCGGCGCATCTTTGAAAAATCTGCGTTACTGCTGTGTACCGACCGCCTGTTCGGTCGATGGTTTTACTGCTGCCGGAGCTGCACTGGTAGTCGATGGAACCAAAAAAACGGTAAAGTGTCCGGCTCCCAAAGCGTTGTGCGCCGATGTGGATATTCTTGTCACTGCACCTCCGGAAATGTTCGCTTCCGGTTTCGCTGATCTGCTGACCAAAGTTCCCGCCGGTGCTGATTGGGTGATTGCCGATGCGGTCGGTGAAGAACCCATCCGCAAAGATGTATGGGATCTTATTCAGGGCAATATCCGCAAATGGGTTTCCGACAAAGATGATATGCTGGCGGTTTTCGATGGTCTTGCCGCCACCGGCTACAGCATGCAGATGTATCAGGAAAGCCGTCCGGCAAGCGGCGCGGAACACCTTTTCAGCCACGTCTGGGAGATGGAAGGGCTGACTAAAGACGGCGAAGATGTTTCCCACGGCTTCAAAGTCGGTGTCGGTCTGCTGGCATCGACACTGCTTATGGAATATGTTCTTGAGCATGAGTTTGAGGAACTTCTGCCTTTGATGAAACCGGGCTTGAGTGTGGAAGAACGCACCGCAGAGATCGATGAACTGCTGAAAAAGGGGTGTTACGGGAGTGCGCCGAAAAATACTGCCTTGACAAAACACCTTACCGGTGAGGCTCTTGCCGCCCGCCGGGAATTGATCGGCAAGATCTGGAAAGATATGCAAAATGGCATCCGGGAGCGGCTGATGCCGTATGTGCAGGCAAAAGCTCTGCTGCAAAGTGCCGGTTGTCCGGTAACTCCGGCGGAGATCGGTTTGAGCAAAGAGCAATTCATCCACGGAATCAAAACCGCCCAGCTCATCCGTCACCGTTATACGGTGCTGGATCTGCTTTATGAACTCGGCTTGTTGGATGAGGCACTGAAAAAGCTCGATGTAATGGCATGACATGACGGCAGTTCTTTTTTTGATGACCGGCAATGTTTTTTTACAGGAAAGGATTTGAAAAGCGTATGATCAGGAAGTTATTGCATTCAGCAGTCGGTATTTTAGCGGCAGTGATGTTGTTTTTCAGTGCCGGATGTACATTTTTCACCCAGATGAGCAAAGCTGATCTTGCTGAATATGTGGCTGCCGCTGTTGCCGGAGGTGATCAGCAGGCATTATGGGATGTGCTTGCACCGGAAGTGCAGGATCAGTTCCTTGCCGGCAGCTTCAATGATACGGAGCTTGCACAGAAAAATCTGCTTCTGGTCATTCAGAATGTCTGTCTGAAAGTTCACGGGATCGATCCTGAAAAACTTGCCGGTGATGAAGAATTGCAGAAAGAACTGGCGGAAAAGCTGGAAAAAGATGAGAATTTTTTCGTTAAAATAAATTGGTTATGGTATATCGGCAGTTGAAAATATCTGCTGTGATAATCCCCCTGCCGGATCAAATGATTCTGCCGGGGGATTTTGTTTTTCCGGAAAAGGTGTGTCACAGTGTGCCAGACACACTTTTTGGCACACTGTGTGTCATAATGGCACACTGAAAGCGGCAAAAAATCATTTTATACGCAGAAAAAATGTTGGCACGGATTTTGCTCTGTACATAAGTGCAAACAACAAAACTCTCACGAAAGGAGAAATTACTATGAGCAAAATTATCGGTATCGACCTCGGCACCACCAACAGCTGTATGGCTGTGATGGATAACGGCGAGTACAAAATCATTCCCAATGCGGAAGGCAACCGCACCACCCCCAGTATCGTCGCATTTACCAAATCCGGCGAGCGTCTGGTCGGTCAGACTGCCAAACGGCAGGCGGTCACCAATCCGAAAAACACCATCTTTTCCATCAAACGTCTGATGGGCAGAAAATTTTCTGAAGTCGGCCGTGAACGCGAACTCGTTCCCTACGAAATCGCAGAGGCCCCCAATGGCGATGCCCATGTGAAAGTCGGCGATAAACTCTATTCCCCGCCGGAAATTTCTGCAATGATCCTGCAGAAACTTAAAACTGATGCCGAAGCCTATCTCGGCGAAAAGATCACCCAGGCGGTCATTACTGTACCGGCATATTTCAATGACAGTCAGCGTCAGGCAACCAAGGATGCCCGAAAGATCGCCGGTCTGGAAGTCCTGCGTATCATCAATGAACCCACTGCCGCAGCTCTCGCTTACGGTCTGGATAAGAAAAATGATGAAACAATCGCAGTTTACGACCTCGGCGGCGGTACTTTCGATATTTCCACTTTGAATATCGGTGACGGTATCTTTGAAGTGGAAGCCACCAACGGTGATACTCACCTCGGCGGTGATGACTTCGACCAGACGATCATCACCTACCTTGCCGATCAGTTCCAGAAAGACAACGGCGTCGATCTGCGCAAAGATCCCCAGGCTTTGCAGCGGTTGAAAGAAGCTGCCGAAAAAGCCAAATGCGAACTTTCCAGCAGCATGTCCAGCGAGATCAATCTGCCGTTCATTACCATGAATCAGGATGGTCCGGTTCACATGAATATCGATCTGACCCGCGCCCAGCTTGAGCGTCTTTGCGATCCTCTGCTTGAACGCACCCGCAAACCCTGCGAAAACTGTATGCGTGATGCCAACGTTTCGGCTTCCCAGATCAAAGAAGTCATTCTGGTCGGCGGTATGACCCGTATGCCCAAGGTGCAGGAAACTGCCAAACTCATTTTCAATAAAGAGCCTCATAAAGGCGTCAACCCCGATGAAGTGGTCGCCGCCGGTGCCGCTATTCAAGGCGGTGTGCTCAGCGGTGAAAGTGAACTTAAAGATCTGCTCCTGCTTGACGTCACCCCGCTTTCCCTCGGTATTGAAACCATGGGCGGCGTGATGACCAAACTTATCGAGCGCAACACTACCATCCCGGCGAAAAAGAGCGAAATTTTCAGTACCGCCTCTGACAACCAGCCGGCGGTGGATGTCCGGGTGCTTCAGGGTGAACGTGAATTTGCCCGGGACAACAAATCTCTCGGACTTTTCAAACTTGACGGTATCGCTCCGGCTCCCCGCGGCGTGCCGCAGATCGAAGTGACCTTTGACATCGATGCCAATGGTATTCTGCATGTCACCGCCAAAGATCTCGGTACCGGAAAAGAGCAGAAGATCACCATCACCGCTTCCAGCGGTCTTTCCGATGAAGAGATCGAAAAGATGGTCAACGAAGCCAAAGCTCACGAGGCCGATGACAAAGCCGCCAAGGAAAAAGTTGAAGTTCACAACCATGCCGATTCCATGATCTATCAGCTGGAAAAACAGCTTAAAGAGCATGGCGATAAAGTTCCTGCTGAAACCAAATCCGCTTTGGAAGACAAAATCGCCAAACTCAAGAAAGATCTGGAAGCCGATAATACCGAAGCTCTCAAAGCCGGTATGAAAGAACTCGAAGAACTCGCAATGAAGCTCGGTGAAGCGGTCTATGCCCAGCAGGCCCAGCAGAATGCCGGAGCCGGTGCGCCTCCTCCGCCGCCGCAGCAGGAAAAGAAAAATGATGACGGCATCGTCGATGCCGAAGTCGTCGAATGATCAATCGTTTCGTAACAGTGCCATCCGTCCGGGGAGGGCGGATGGCACGGACAATATAAACCATATATAAGGAAAAAGAAAATGGCTAATGTCAACATCAAACCATTGGGTGACCGTGTTCTGCTCGAACTTAAAGAGAACACCGAAGAGATGAAAGGCGGCATCCTTATCCCCGACACCGCTAAAGAAAAACCCCAGGAATACACCGTCGTTGCTCTGGGTACCGGCAAAAACGATGACAACGGTAACAAGATCCCCTTCGACGTCAAAGTCGGTGATATTGTTCTGACCAGCCGTTACGGCGGCACCGAGGTCAAAGTTGACGGCAAAGAATACAAAGTTGTCAATCAGGAAGATATCCTCGCCATCGTCGGCTGAAGATAAATTTTAATTACATAAATTCAACGGAGAATTTTTATTATGGCTAAACAGCTCGTTTTTTCTGATGAAGCCCGCCGTGGCATCCTTGAAGGCGTGACCCTCCTTTCCAAAGCGGTCAAAGCCACTCTCGGTCCCAAAGGCCGTAACGTCGTTATCGATAAAAAATTCGGCGCTCCCGCCATCACCAAAGACGGCGTTTCCGTCGCCAAAGAGATCGAATTGAAAGATCCGTATGCCAATATGGGCGCCCAGATGGTCAAGGAAGTTGCCAGCAAAACCAATGACGTTGCCGGTGACGGAACCACCACCGCTACCGTCCTCGCCGAAGCGATCTACCGCGAAGGTCTGAAAAATGTCACCGCCGGCAGCAACCCGATGGAACTGAAACGCGGTATCGAAAAAGCCGTCGAAGCCGTCGTCGCCGAACTCAAAGGTATGAGCCAGAGCGTTTCCGATCAGATCGCCCAGGTCGCCACCATCTCCGCCAACGGTGATACCACCATCGGTAATATCATCGCCGAAGCTATGGCAAAAGTCGGTCAGGAAGGCACCATCACTGTCGAAGAAGCCAAAACTCTGGAAACCACTCTGGATGTCGTCGAAGGTATGCAGTTCGACAAAGGTTATCTCTCCCCCTACTTCGCCACCAATACCGAATCCATGGAAGCTGCTCTGGAAGATGCCTACATTCTCATCCACGAGAAAAAAATCAGCAACCTCAACGATATGCTCCCGTTGCTCCAGGCTGTCGCCAAAGAGGGCAAACAGCTCCTCATCATCGCTGAAGATGTCGAGGGCGAAGCTCTTGCCACTCTGGTCATCAACTCCATGCGCGGTATCCTCAAAGTCTGCGCGGTCAAAGCCCCCGGCTTCGGCGATCGCCGCAAAGCCATGCTTCAGGATATTGCCATCCTTACCGGCGGTACCTGCATCACCGAAGATCTCGGCTTGAAACTGGAAAATGTCACCACCGCCCAGCTCGGTAAAGCCAAACGCATCACCGTCACCAAAGAGAACACCACCATCGTCGAAGGTTACGGAGCCAAAGACGCGATCATGGGACGTATCGCCCAGATCCGTCGCGAAATCGACGAAACCAGCAGCGATTACGATCGTGAAAAACTGCAGGAACGTCTCGCTAAACTCGCCGGCGGTGTTGCCGTTATCAATGTCGGTGCTGCTACCGAAGTCGAAATGAAAGAGAAAAAAGACCGTGTCGATGATGCCCTCCACGCCACCCGTGCCGCTGTGGAAGAAGGTATCGTCCCCGGCGGCGGTGTCGCCCTCGTCCGCGCCGCTAAAGTTATCGCTGCTCTCAATCTTTCCGGCGATGAAGCTACCGGTGCCGATATCGTTGCCCGCGCCGTCGAAGAACCGCTCCGTCAGCTCGCCGCCAATGGCGGTTACGAAGGCAGCGTTGTCGTTCAGCGTGTCAAAGAAGGCAACGGCAATGAAGGTTTCAACGTTGCTACCGGCGAATATGTCGATATGATCAAAGCCGGTATCCTCGATCCTGCCAAAGTTACCCGTTCCGCCCTGCAGAACGCTGCTTCCGTGGCAAGTTTGCTGCTTACCACTGAATGTCTGATCACCGACATCAAGGAAGAAAAAGAACCTGCCATGCCCCAGCCCGGTATGGGCGGCATGGGCGGCATGATGTAAAATCAACGGCGCATTATGGGAAATTGTCGGGCCTTGCTGACGGAATTCTGTTCGGTCGAGTACAGTCGTACACTCCCTCACAGAATTCCTTGCAAAACCCGAAATTTCCTCATACTGCTTGTTGATTTGCCGTGGGATGGTTCGGCTCGGCGGGCGGATGAACCGCCCTTGTCAGGGGCTTCGCCCCCGAACCCCCGGTTGAAAAAAGCGGTCAGTTTTGACCGCTTTTTTTTGTGTGCAGTCTGCGGGCGTTCTGTTTGAAATGGCTCTGGCGGGCTGCCGCCCTTGGTGGGGCTGCACCCCACACCCCGTAGCGTGCAGTCTGCGGGCGTTCTGTTTGCAAGCGGGCGTTTTTGTGAGAGATGGTGAGAGATAGTGAGAGTTTATGAGAGATAGTGTTTTCTCAAAGCTTCTCAAAAAATTCCCAAAAATTCCCAAAAAATTCTCAAAATCTTCTCATCAGCACAATGCGGGCTGTCGCCCTTGGTGGGGTTGCACCCCACACCCCAATTGCGCAGTCTGCGGGTGTTCTGTTTGCAAGCGGGGGTTTTTGTGAGAGATGGTGAGAGATTGTGAGAGATTGTGTTTTCTCAAAGCTTCTCAAAGTTTCCCAAAAAATTCCCAAAAATTCTCAAAAAATTCCCATCAGCACAATGCGGGCTGTCGCCCTTGGTGGGGTTGCACCCCACACCCCAATTGTGCAGTCTGCGGGCGTTCTGTTTGCAAGCGGGCGTTTTTGTGAGAGATAGTGAGAGATGGTGAGAGATGGTGAGAATTTATGAGAGATAGTGTTTTCTCAAATCTTCTCAAAAAATTCCCAAAAAATTCCCAAAAAATCCCAAAAATTCCCAAAAAATTCTCAAAATCTTCTCATCAGCACAATGCGGGCTGTCGCCCTTGTCAGGGGCTTCGCCCCCGAACCCCCAAATTGAAAACATCTGTTTTTCACCTGAAAATAATGTATGACATCCCTCCTGTAAATGTTCTGGGGTACATGAAAAATATGTTCAGTGATTTTCGTTATTAATCATTGAGTATCAACGTATGAAGCTGTTTGATGAAAATGAGTTTTTTTTCTCCGTTTTTTGTTGAAAAATTCAAAAACAGAGCTACATTACAGCAAAAACATGAAGCTATCAATCAAAAATGGAGTAAAAAATGATCAATTACGATTCTTTCCGCCCTGTACCATTTTACTTTATCAATACCCGTTCTCCGGAAGAGCTGACCGCTTTTGAAATTGACAAATCGATGAAAAAAGTCAAAGATTCCGGATTCGGCGGCATTGTTTTTTTCAATATTTACAGCGAAGGATTCGATCAGGCAAGCTATTTGTCGGATTTCTTTTTTGAAGTTACTGAAAGATTTATCCTTGCCTGCAGAAAATATAATCTCGAATTCTGGGTCATGGATGGTTATTCCTGCCCTCCCGGTGAAGTGGGCGGCAAAATCAAAGCGATCGCACCACAGCTTGTCCAGCAGCGGCTCACCCGCAAGACCGATGGATCTATCGAACCGGTTTCTGTAAGCTGGGGCTTCCCCGCCTTTGAAGAACCGGAAAGTTCCAGATTGTTTATTGAACTTGTTTATGAAGAGTATGCCAGACGCCTCGGGCAATATTTCGGTAACGGCATCAAGGGATTTTTTTCCGATACTGACAACCGCCGCATCGATGCATTTATGCTCGATCAGCTCAATGGCGAATATTACTTCCCGTGGTCAAACGGATTTTCTGCCGGTTTTGAGAAAAAATACGGCTATCCTATCGAACCATACCTCGCTGATATAATGGAGTTAAAAGGCGGTCGGCAGGGGATCGATTACTGGAATTTTGCTTCGGAACTTTACTTTTCGTGGCATGAAAACAACTATCAATGGTGTCAGGCACACAATCTCAAATACACCTGGCATACCAGTGATACCGGACCATACACCCTGCCGGAAATCATCCGCAGTTCCATTTATACAGAAGGCAATCCCTTTAAGAATTACCGTCATGCCGATTATCCGGGAGTTGACCATGAAGCCCTGGCTTTGGATGGCGGAACTCATTTTGATAAAAGACTTTACCGCTCGATCGCCACTTTCGGCGGTGATGATTCAAAAATACGCACTGCAGATTTTGCCAGAACCAAATTTGACCTGCGTGCCAAATACGTTGCCAGTGCCGCCAAACTGCTGGGCAAGAAAAAAGCGATGTGTGAACTTTTCGCCGGAACCAATCTGGATGTCTCCACCGAAGACCTGCGCCGGATAGCCGCATGGCAGATTTTGCAGGGGATCAATTTCCTCGTTCCCCACGCCGTCCATCACCGGTTTCACAAGCACACCAAGCTCCACGGCGCCCCCCCGGAACAGATCGTCCGTGCCGGGATCCCTGCCGCCAAAGCTCTCAATGATTTCATCGGCAAATACAGTGCTTTGATCTCTCAAGGTTCATGGACGCCCCGGGTAGCGGTGGTTGATCCCACAGATAAAATACTTTCCGGTGAAATCACTACTGCCCGGGAGATTTTTGAATTGACCGATAGGCTCAACTTTGCCAATATTGACTATATCATCCTGCCGGAAGCAGATGCAAAAAATTACGAAACAGTCTTTGATCCGGTATCAGACGGCATGCCGGAAAATCTTCCGGAACCGGATTTTACCTTTACCGGCAAAACTCTGCTCGGCAGGGTCCATACCCTTGATTCCGGTGAAAAACTCCTTTTTGCCGGTAATATCTGGCACGATGAGATCACAAGCGGCACCCTGACATTTAACGGGCGCGAAGTGGAAATAGAACTTGCTCCCGGAGAAATCGCCGTTATCAACGGACCATTTGAGGAGTTCCGCACGCCGGTAAAACGGAATAACCAAACCGGTATCCCGCTGCCGCAGGAAGTTACTTTTGACGGCGATAACCATATTCCTTTCCATTGGAATGGTTCATGGATGAACAGTGCCGATCTGCCTGATATGCGTCTGGCGATCCCGATGTCTCTTGCCGATGGAGCGAAATTTGACGGTGCGGAATTGACCGGCGGAGAGCCGATGACTATTTTTGATGATTACTATCTTTTCTATACGGTAAGCGGCAAGGCAGGAAAGCATTCATTGTTTATTCCGGCATGGGCGGACAATGCGGAAAAAGAGATTGACTGGCGGCCCTGCGCCCTTGCGCAGATTTCCGATTTTGCCACTCCGGTGCGGCTTTTCGGAAAATTCGATCTGGCATTGACCACTTTCAATGATTTTCATCATCAGGTTTTTGCCTTTTACAATCTGCAGATGTACTATCCGGAAAGGATGGAACTGGTGTTGAATCCGCGTACCGGTAATATTTCCGGTTCACCATTCTTTGCCGGAAAGGTTTCCCGCACCATGCAACTGGATGTCGATTATAAAAATGCAGTTATCGAACTTCCGGAATGTGTTGGTACGGTGGAGCTGCTTATCGACGGAAAATCCATCGGTGAAAAATATTTCCCGCCATACCGTTTCAATGCCGGAAAAATTTCAGGGAAACATACCCTGACCATCGTTTCAGATACGATGCTGACCGGATTTTTTGAAGAACTCCGGGCGGCATACGGTCCTCTGTGTGATCCGGTGATATTTGACGCAGAATAAGATCATTTTACGGATGGTTACGGATGGTTACGGATGGTTACGGATGGTTACGGATGCGGCATGCAGTCTCCGTGGTAAATGCAAACCGCATTTTTGCGGTGCAGTAACCCAACGATCACCGGAAAGAAGTGCCTTGCAAACCGCACCACAACTTTGCAGACCACAGGTGGCATAACGCATATCCGGCTCCGTAAACATCCGTTACCATCCGTAACCATCCGTCCTTAACATACATTCCGCCCGTCCGTCTCCGCCTTACGGCTCCGCCGTGACAAGGCAGGGCGGCACTGCACTTAAACGCATGATCACCTTTCCAGAAAGGTGTGGACTCCGAGATAGAAGTCGATATAATCACGCACATAGCAGATGCTTTCCCGGTGATCTTCCCGGCTCATCCAGCCATTGAAAAGCATCATCACGCCTTTGATATACTCCTTACGTAAAGCATGGAATACATTTGGCAGCATCGCTTTATAGGTTTCTATCGGCATTACGCCGCCTTCCGGACCGCCGTTGCAGTCGGCGTAATCATGCAGATAGATGCCGGTATACACCGGTTTTTTGAAACGCTTGGCGAGCATCTGCACATCCCGGACGTAATCATTTTTCCAGTAATCGACAGCTGTGGTCATATTCCAATAGCTTATGGCATCAAAATAATCCCGGACATCTTCCAGATCATCCTGATTTTCCCATTTGTAACGGGTCACTTGCAATTCAAGTTTCGGGTTGATCCGTTTGATTGTTTCGTAAACTTCTGCCAATTCGGCGGCGGTCATATCTTTGGATGGACCGATCAAATCCCGGAAATCATCCAGCACCACCGATACGATACGGGGATCTTTCAAGGATAATTCGGCGATTTTTGCGGCTGATTCCACATATTTTAGATCCCAGAGTGTTCCATCAGCATTCAAAGGCAGATGGGTCAACTGCATGGTGATCTGCTTGACATCTTTGATGCGTTCCCAGAAAGTTTTGTCCTCTGCGATGGTCAATACGTCATTAGTGACCATCAGATTATCTGCTTTCATGAAGCGCACGGCAGTTTCCGCACTGCACCACATCTGCCCGATGCCGGGCAGGCTCATGGGGATATTGTCAAGGACATATCCCCACATCCAAATCCGATTATTTTGCATATCTGTCAGAAATTAACTGTTGCACCATTCATATCATAAGCACTGAATGTTCTGGCGGGATCCCACTCTGATTTGAGTCCCTTGTCGCCGGAAACGACATGACCATCCAGCATCAGGACATTCATTTTGCCATTGTGACGCAGAGACGGTTTGCCGCCCAGACCGTTGCCGCTGGAAGCATCGACAAAGTCGATTTCCTGACTCTGAGTCATACCGGAAGCACGGATGGCCGCATCGGTCGAAGAATCAGCCAGGATCAGCAGCGAACTGGAGGATTTGACTGCCGGAGTATGGATCATCACACCGGTGGACATAAATACTTTGATCGCGGCACTTTCACCATTGGCAAAATTACGGGGATGATTTTCTGCAGAAGTGGCAGCTCCGTAGCCGAATTTGTCATAATTGAATGTGGCAGTGATCTGATCACTCGGACAGGTCATCATGCCGATACTGCCTGATCCATTGGCAATAAAGCCGGATTTTGCCACGATGCCGGTACCGGCGTTGTTGCTCGCACCAAGCACAGTTCCCCATGCCCGGTTATCCTGCGCTTTCAGTACAATAGTACCATTGAAAGCATCACCATAATTAAAGAAAGCAAGTCCAAGCTGTTTAAGGTTGTTGACACAGGAAGCCGCACGGCCTCTTTCTCTTGCCGAGTTGAGGGCAGGCAGTAATATCGCCGCCAGAATAGCGATGATGGCGATAACTACCAGCAGTTCGATCAGGGTGAAACTCTTTTTGCAGGAA
Source organism: Victivallaceae bacterium (assembly GCA_045534015.1). Classification (GTDB taxonomy): domain Bacteria; phylum Verrucomicrobiota; class Lentisphaeria; order Victivallales; family Victivallaceae; genus UBA1784. The sequence goes on from JAZSIZ010000087.1 coordinate 24,080, forward strand.
AACTTTTTCATTTTTTTTCTCCTTGTTTTATATTGGTTTGGGGGTGATTATTTGGATAAGTACCAGTTTTTTGCACCATCGGGGGATTCGATCAGGAATCTTTCAGTGGCGATCTCATTACGGAAGAACCAGAATGTTGAATAGTAGTTCAGCGAAACATAGATCTTCTGATCCGGTCCGATGGTCACTTTGTGATAATAGACACTGTAATCGGTGAAGAACGGACGGGCGATCACCCGGTAATCCGACCACTTTTCATCCGTTGCTTTTTTGGTACGCAACGCCAGCACCGCACAATATCCGTAGGGTTGGAAGCGGGGCCATTCACGGTAAAAGAGATAGAGATTGTCATCTTTGTCGCAGACCAGACCGGCATAGGTCATGTTGGTTCTTTCGGCGATTTTTTCCTCTTTGAGCCACTTCAAACTTGAATTCGGCTCGATCGACCGGGTATAGCGGAAACGGTCGCCGTGAGAACCGATCACCGCATGGAGATAACCTTTGCTGTCGGCAACGATAGAGGGCGTATTGTGAACATCATTTGCCGGCGGGCCGAAACCGATAAGCACCGGTTTGGTAAGTTTGCCGGTCGTGCGGTTGTAAGTAGCCACATAAGTCGGCACACCTTTGATGCTCTTATCTTTGGGATCGCTGGCTTCACCCCAGATGATGTGGACATTATCACCCACTGATACCACACTGTGCGCCATGCCGGAGTGAACTGCTATGCCGATGCTCAATTTGGTCAGCGGAATGATTTTCTCAAACACCACCTTGCCGTTTTTGATTTCCGGCAGAAGCAGTGTCATGTGGTTGGTCTGCCGCCAGAAACTTTCCGCAGAACGCGAAGAAGTTCTGAAAAAGGCAATGACCGGAGGCAGATAATTTGCCGGATTATGTCCGGTAAAAACTTCAATATCAGCAAAGGTGGCCGGTACCGGCAGCGGATAAGCCGTAAAGGTTTTTCCACCGTCATTACTGGTCAGAAGCGAAATTTTCCCATTATATTTAGCCAGCAGATAAGGGCGGTTCTCATGGTCAAAGCCGATTTTGCTGGAAAGGGTGCGGGGAACCGGTTTGCCGTCACTCATCACCGATTTGTGCCAGACGCCATTTTCTTTATACCATGTGTTGAAGTAGTTGTTGCAGTAGGCTTTGCCGTTTTTATCAAAATAGGGTTCGCCGGTCGGCAGTTCTCTGCCATCGATCGATGCGGTATCGTAATCGCTGGCATTGCGGAAGGGATCGACCAGAAACGGAGTTTTCAGTTTGACACGCTCTTGGGCAGGCAGATTGGAAACTTTGAGCGTGGAGTAGGAGGATACTCCCTGCGCCGATGCCCGCAAACGGGCGGTAACTGTCGTGCCTTCAGCCGGAGCCTTGCAGAAAATTTTCACTTTTACCGTTTGTTTCGGGGGGATCGTCACTGTTCTTTGAAACAGACGGAGGAATCCTTTGACACCGGCAGGATATTCCGGGGTGATCGTCACTTTGAGTTCCCCATTGCCGTAGTTGTAAAGCAGATATTCGATCTCGCAATCTTTGGCAGTGTTGATCTCTTTGTAAAACGGTCTGAACATCTTGCGGACAACGCCGAATTGGAACCATGATGCCGGATCATTTGTCCAGTGGCACAATTCCGAACTGTCTTCGCCGCCTTTGACTTTTGCCCAATGGGTCAATTCATCCTGTTCGATTTGAGCCTGGAAACAGTCAAACTCCAATGCCCACAAGCCTTTGCGGTTCTTATCCGCAGTAAAGGAAAATCCGGCATTTCCCTTTGCGTCAGCTTTGGTGGAAGCCACCACTTTGCCGGTATTGTCGATCACCCGCATGGCTGAATCGGGGATACATTTGGTCAATGTGGTCTTGAAAGCACCTTTCTGAACCGGAAAATAGAGTCTGCCTTTTTTCTCACCGGAACAGATCGTTATCGGTTCAGTATGGCGGGCATCCCGGTGCCCCCGGGAGTTTTCGATCACATATTTTTTGCAGTTTGTGGTAAAACCCCACTGGAAAAGGTTACCCAATGGATCCTGCACCTGATTGATCATCATGGAGTAGATGCCTTTGGGCAGATCATCTGCCGTAATGCGCACTTTGGAAACCACCTTGCTATTGCCTTGAGTCGGCGGGAACCAGGTATCTGCCAGAATGTTGCGGTCAGGAGTCAAAATCACCACCCGCACCGGCATCACCCGGGCAACAGTAACTTCCAGATCAAGTTTACCGCTGTCAACATACATATGCATTCCACCGCCGCCGCCAATGGCGATGGGCATATCGGCAGCTGAAGTCAAATCAGTGACCGGTGAAATATTCACCGCTCCGTAAAGCAGTACGGTCATCACTGCCGACAGAGTGGTCAGAAATCTCTTTAACATAATTTCCTTTCCTTTCAATTGTAAACAGTTTCTGTAATTATATTATATGCGTAAATCCGCTTGAAAAAATATCAGACAGTATCAAATTGAATCTCCGGATATAAAAACATCGCTGTGTGAGATGATTTTTGCCGGATCAATCCGCATTGCCGACCATACTCTGGACATTGACCGGCAGTTTGGTGGTAACTTCCACATCTTTTCCGGTTTTGACCATCGTATCTTCGATCACCAGATAATCAAATCCCGGGATGATGGTATCGAACCAGTGATTGCCGATACCGCGCAGAGCGACATCCAGCATGGTAACGATATTTTCACCGAGGGGATTTTCAGATTCCAGAGTGATGGCACCGAAAAATTCCTGACACTCTGTATAACCTGAATTGTGAGTACCGGTGTATGGTTTCAAATTGGCAAGATCGATTTTTTTACCGAATTTTTTGCTGACCTCATCCGCTTTTCCGGCGAAATAGTCCACCAGAGCCTGTTCCTGCAATTTGGCGGGCAGATTTTCTGCGGCAACTTTGCGGAAAGCATCCAAACCGGTTTGGTAAGCTCCTTCCACCAGATCAAAAAAGTATTTCTGATCAGCGGTGACTTTGTCCGGATGATCCACGGCAATGACTGAACGGCGGATGCAGCTGTTCAAGCCGTCGCATTTTGCACCTACACCCAGATGTACCCAGTCACCCTCATGGATCTCCCGGTTGAGAGCTTTGCCGATAAGCGAGCGGTTGGATTCATTGGCGCCGACCATAATATCAAATCCCAATTCTTCCGCGCCCAATTCTCTGGCGGCAAAGTAGCCCCAGGCGGCAACTTGAGTTTCCAGCATACCCGGTTTGAGAACAGCCAGCATCACCCGCATAATGGCATCGGAAATTCCGGAAGCATTGCGCACCAGCTGCAATTCAGCGGGACTTTTCTCATATTTCAGCTTGAAGTAGATCTCCTGGGCATCCACCACTTCCGCAAGATCTTTGCAATAATCCACCAGCGAAGCCGGGATCACCTGCCGGGGAGTGAGCAAGGCGATCTTTTTGGGCATCACTCCCCCATTGGCGATAGCGAGAATATCTTCAAATTTTTCTGCCGCTACCGGATATTTTTCATCTGCCAGCTGGAGCAATTCTGCTTTGTGGATGGATACCGGATAATCTTTTGCCAGTTGTTCAGCCACATAACCGCCCTCCAGACCGGCGATCAGATGGGTTCCGCTTTTCCCGACGACAGCGGCGACCTGTTCCACGGTAAGGTTGCAGTTTCCGCACAGATAAGGGACATCACCGCAGTAGTGTTCATCAGAGAATACCAGACCGACGTCGATCCCGGCATCTGCCAGAGCCGCATACAGTTTTTCGCCGCGGATACGGTATTCATCCGGAGCAATGCGGGCAAATTTATCGATTTCCGGCACGGAAGCCAGAACTTTTTTCACGATTTCAAAATCTTGTTCCAAACGTTTGAGGTCTACCATTTTTTTACATCTCCAGCAGTTTATTTAAATCATTGATTTTGCGCGGACGCATTTTGTTTCTGATCAAAGCTTCACCGTAACGGACTCCGATATTCTGTCCCCGCATGGAAGCCCGGGCAGAGAGCATCTGATCAGCTCCGCCGACTACTCCGGTCTGCGAGGCGTAAACAGCCATAGCTTCCAGTTTGGCATCCATCGTGTCACTTATATCGATGATCATTTCCGGTTCCGGGATAAGTTTGATTACTTCAAAGTGATAAAGCGGCACATCTTTCCAAACCGGGGCCTGTTCAATGGCGCAGGCAAGTGAAGCGTGGAAGTGACCTTCTGATACGGCAATACTGACATTGCGGTGATCCCGGTAATCACTTTCAAAATGGGTGAATACAGCATCGGGCTGAAATGACCGGATCTCTTCAATGACCAGACGGTAGGTGGAATTATCCGCCGGAATGCTCCAATCCGGCAAATTGAAATTGCGGTAACTGGAAACACCCAGAATCCGGCATACTTTTTCCACTTCAGCCGCCCGGGTCGCACAAATGGTATCTTTTTCTTCAAGCGAAGCGTACCCTTCTGCTCCGGCGGAAAAGTGGATCAGCCGGATTTCAGCTCCGGCATTGGCAAATTTGCGAATCGTACCGCCCAGACCGATAACTTCATCATCAGCGTGAGCGCAGAAAACGAGAATCTTCATAGTATTTTACCTTTCCAGAAAAGTGTGGACTCCCAGATAATGTTCAATATAGTTACGGACATATGTTATACTTTCCCGGTGATCTTCACGGGAGAACCAACCGGGCTGCAGCAGTATCAAACCGTCGATAATTCCTTTGCGCAGGGCATGAAATACATTGGGCAGCATGGCTTTATATGTTTCTATCGGCATGACGCCACCTTCGGCACAGCCGTTGCAGTTGGCGTAATCGTGCATATATATGCCGCTGAAAACCGGTTTTTTGAAACGTTTGGCGAGTACCTGCACATCCCGGACATAATCATTTTTCCAATATGCAACACTGGTAGTCATATTCCAGTAATTCAGCACATCAAAGTAATCCCGGACATCTTCCAGATCATCCTGATCCTGCCAGGTGTAGCGCACCAGATGGAGTTTGATTGCCGGATTGATCGCTTTGATGGTGCGGTAAACTTCGGCAAGTTCTCCGGCTTTCATATTTTTGGATGGACCGGTCAAATCTCTGAAATCGTCGATGATAACAGAGGTTATCCGGGGATCTTTCAGCGATAATTCAGCGATTTTTTTGGCAGTGGCAAGGTATTGCAGATCCCATTTTTCCCCGATATTATCCAACGGGACATGGGAAAGCGGCATCATCAATTCTTTCGCATCCTTCAACCGGCTCCAGAATATGCTGTCATCCAGTACTGCCGGCTCAAAAGTGCTGTTCATCGGCACGAGGTTATCAGCGAACATATAACGTGCGCCGGTTTCCAGACTGCACCAGGTGGGGTATTCCACGGATGGCACAAGGGAGGGGAATTTTTCTATGGTGTATCCCCACATCCATATCTTATTGTTTTGCATAAATATGACCCTTTCCAGTTTTATGCTTTAACTGTCGGAATAAAAATATGATTACCGCCTTTTTCCAGCGGATAAATAATGGAATCGTGTTCCAGAGTTCCGGCACCGGGAGTGTTGATTTCAAGTGAAATGCCGCCGTTTTCTTTCTGCCAGGTGATGGTCAGCAAGCCGTTTTTATGATGGTAATGCGCTGAAAAATCCTGCAGTTCAGAGGGGAAAAGCGGTTTGAGGTGCAGTTTGTGCAATCCGGGGTTTTCCCAATCGGGGCGTATTCCAGCCGGATAACGCATCAGCCAGCTGATAATATCACCGAACATGATATGATTGCGTGAGAAAGCTCCATCCCAGTACTCCCACAAAGTGGTGGCACCCCGGGCGATCCAGTTGCCGAAACCGGGATACTCCTGCTGGGTGAGGATGTGGAACGCCAGATCCGCATAACCGTATTCAGCCAGCAGCCGGGGGATGAATCTGGCTCCGGCGATGCCGAATTCAGCTTTGCCGCCGTTATTCTGGAAAAATCCGGCGATCCTGCGGATATTCTTTTCAGTTTCGATCCCCAATGCGGCGTAAATCGCCCATGCCGATGGTTCGTTGCGCTCCGGATGGTACTTGAGCAGAGAATCACGGATCTCTTTGCCCCGGCGGGAAAATTCCTCCTGATCTTCAATTTTATTGCAGTAAGCGGCAAAACGGCTTAATGCATCTGCTTCAAAGGCGTAAAATGCGGTGCAGACAAACTCTTCCGGCACTGCCCGGTCGGGAAATGGTGAATTGTGATCACCCAAACCGAAACGGATGATATTATCTTCTGCCAGTGTCCCCAGAAAAGCAAAATGTTTCTTTATGCTGTCGTAGTGGCGGATAAAAAGATCAGCTTCTCCGGTATGGATGTAAAGTAATTCCGGAATCATCCAGAATGCTGCATCCCATACCGGTCCGGAACCGTAATTGTAGCCCCATCCGCCGGATGGTACGATCCCGGGAAGCTGTCCGGAATTCCGCTGGCAATCGGCGATACATTGCACATACCGGCGGTAACTTTCAGCAGCATCAAAGGAAAATAATCCGCTTTCAGCGGCAAAGGCGGCATCGGCAGTCCAGCCGTTCTTTTCCCGGTGCGGGCAATCGGTTGGAATACCCACGAAATTGCCGGAATATGAGGCAAGAGAAGCATGGTAAAGTTTCTGCATAATATCGTGACTGCATGAAAGTTCGGAAATTTTTTCAAATCCGGTGCGCACTTCCATCGCTTCAACCGCCACGATTTCCGCATTGCCGTAAATCGATATTTGCACATACTGGAATGAGTGGTAAACAAAGCGGGGGTGCCACGACTCTTTCACCCGGCTGCCGCGCAAAATATAACGGTCGGTCTGAATTTCTGTGCCGGGAATGAATTGCCCCAGATCGACTTGAGTAAACTCATTTTCCGGCGAAAGATGATCCGAGTATTTCAAGGTGATTTGCGAACCGGCTTCACCCCGGACGGTGATTTTGACCCAGCCGGTGATTATTCTGCCCAGATCATAGATAAACGGCGCAATGGTGTCAACCACTGCAAAAGAGTTGACCACCTGCACCGGCGGGGCATTTTCCGGCAGTAAAGCTCCGCCTGGACCGGGTTTTACTGCCGCCTGCTGCCATGAGGAATCATCAAAATCTGTTTCCAGCCAGCCGGTGATCTCTTTGCGGGCATCGTAAAATTCTCCGCCGTGCCAGCTGTTGAAAATCACCGGAGTATCGGCAGTCATGCGCCATGAAGAATCACTGACCAGCAGCACCTCATCATTTGAAGCATTGCGCATATCAAAGATCATTTTGGGGAAATCCCGCCACGGCGCAGAGTGAAACTGCCAGAAATCATCGGCAATCAGATTGTACATCCCGTTGCCCAGGATCACGCCGAAAACATTTTTTCCGGGGCGTAATGTCACCTGATATTCCCGGAAATAAGAGTGTTTGTCGTAAACCGACGGAGCCGGATCGAGGAATCCGGCAGAAATTTTTTCTCCATTGAGATATAATTCGCCGATTCCCAGACCGCAGAAACGCACTGTTGCCTGCCGGAGTGATGCGGCATCAGAAATAAAAATCCGGCGGAAAAAGAGTGCGCCGGCAGATTTTACATGCCGGCAGGTCATTTTCCCGGGTGTACTTATCCATTTCGCACTTGGAGAAAAGAAATTCATTGTCAGCACCATTCTTTCTGTTTACTGCTTTTGCAAAAATATCACATCCTGCAAACCCAATATATCCGGATTCAGTGTAAATATACCCCGCAACTGTCAAATAAAAAATATCCTGCATTATCAATTGTTATCTTGAAATATAATCGTGTTGAAAAAAACTTTTTTCAGTATTACATTGTAGTTACAGCAATGGAGGGATGTATGCCAAAGATCAGCCAGCATTGGGAAAACGCAATAATCATTCAAGCCAATGTCCGGGAATTCCGGGCAGGGGAAAATTTTTCCTATCCTCAAGTTCAGAGCTGCTGTATCATGTATTGTGTTACCGGCTGTGGAAAAATTGAAGTGAATAAACAGGTTTTCAAGATGACTCCCAATAAGGTGCTGTTCGCTCCGTGGAATCACTCCATAACCTACATGCCGGATCCGGAAAATCCTTTTACGATGAGCGGAGTGCATGTCATTCCGGATATGCTCGAAGATGGAGATATCCAGTATAATACCTTCCATACCATGCATTCGGAGCATCCCCTTTATTTATTGCGCAGAAATGAGATCATTCCGAAATTCAACAATCCGGTATCCAGGAATTATCCGGATGGCAGTCATATTTTGAATTTGATAAATTATGCGGTCGATTGTTTTGTGGCGCAGGCGGATGAAAATTTATTGCGTCTGCTGGCAAGAGTGCTTTTTTATGAAGTATACAAACTGATCTATGAATTTGATATTCCGGAGGATAAATATCCAAAATCCTTTGTGCGTATGCTCAATCATATTGAAGATTATCTGGAATTGCCGATAGATATAGCGCAATTGAGTTTTCACAGCAATCTTTCGTCGGCGAGCATCTACCGGGCGTTCAAAAAATATTTGGATACCACTCCGCAGAAATATATTATCCACCGCCGTCTTATCCATGCTGCGAAAGTTTTGCAGACCAGCACGGTATCGATAGCTTCTTTAGCCCGGAGTCTGCAATTTTCCACCAGCGGCAATTTCAGTCGGGCATTCCGGCAAAAGTTTGGTGTTTCTCCCCGCAAATTCCGGGAAAAAGGTGCAGAAAATTCCTTGTCTGCCGGATTATTCCGCAATCCCCGGCATATTGGTGATGGGCTCAATCCGCACTTTTTCCCGATATTTATCCCGGAATCCGAACTGAATTAAGCATCAGAGAATGACGTATCGGCAGATTTGCGGTACAGCTGAAATGTGCAGTACTTTTTTACGGAGTAGTACGGATGGTTACGGATATTTACGGATGGTTACGGATGCGGCATGCAGTTCCCGTGGTAAATGCAAACCGCATTTTTGCGGTGCAGTAACCCAACGATCACCGGAAAGAAGTGCCTTGCAAACCGCACCACAACTTTGCAGACCACAGGTGGCGCACGGCATATCCGGCTCCGTAATTATTGTATATTATTCCCCGGTTATCAGATAGCAGTTGCTCCCTTTGGCGAGAATGGGTATTTTCACTCGTCGGAGCCAAAGGTGAAGAGCAACTGCTTGACAGATTCCCAAAGTTATGCTACGGTAACATGTGTGTGATTCC
>JAZSIZ010000090.1:0-30950 GCA_045534015.1 Victivallaceae bacterium
ATTTTTGTGAAAAATCTTTACTGCGGTGGCGCATCGTGGTCAATCTCGCGCCTTGCTCCTGCGCCGCAGAGGTCGAATACAGTCGTATACTCCCTCTGCGTACTCGTCGCAAAACCCGACCTTGTCGCACGCTGCATCCACCGATAGAAAACAAACCGTGATTTGCCAGTTGACAAATCGCTGCTTGTGTGATATGTTTCATACATTGAAAATTATGTTTTTTGCAAATTTATATTTCAGTTTCACAAAATTCGGGACATTACCCAAAAAAGCAAACACCCCGCAAACTGGAATCGTTCAGTTTGCGGGGTGGATCATTTATGCCGGATGATTTAATTCAATCTGCCGGTGTAGGCATCAGTGGATGAATTATCCAGATCTGCGGCAAAGAATTTGTTGGCTGCATTCTGGCGGGCAACGTTTAACGGTCTCTGATTGCCGGTCAGCTGAACGACCCAGAAGATGACCTGCTTCTTTTCCGGATTGACCAGACAACTGGTTCCCCAGGCTCCGCCGTGACCGAAAAATCCGTTTTTAGCATTGATCGTCAATCCCAATGAATAATTGCCGAGATTGCCCGGACGGGTGGATGTGGCAAGCAGATTTTTCACAGTCTCCTTTTTCAAAATCCGCACACCATTGTCACCGACACCGAGATTCATCAGCATCTTGTAAAATTTGATCTGATCATTGGCTGTCGTCCATAATCCGGCTCCGGCGGAAGGATGGATATCTTTGCCGTTATGGGGCAACGGCATGGAAGGATGAAATTCCCGGAATTTTGCCTTCTGACCGGGTTTGACACTGTACATGAGAATCGATCTGGCAAGCTGTTCATCCGTGGGATTGAAGGTGGTATCGATCATGCCCAGCGGGTCAAGGACACGCTCTTTGAGAAAACTCTCCCAGCTCTGTCCGGTAACAACTTCGATGATCGCCGCACCGATGTCGATACCGGTATTGGAATATTTGACCGATGTACCCGGCTCAAACAACAGCGGAATGGATGCGGCTTCTTTTGCCGTATCCCGCAGAGAAAGTGCGGGCCAGCCTTTTTTGCTCTTGGTGGGGATCTCAAAATTGAAACCGCCGGTATGATTCATCACCATGCGGATGGTCAATGTGTTTCCGGCAGGAGCTGAACCGGTAACTTTACCTTTTTTATCCTTCACCACCACCTTGAGGTCTTTGAATTCAGGCAGATATTTGGCAACCGGATCATCCAGGGAAATTTTTCCCTCTTCCACCAGCATGGCAATAGTCACACCGCAAAACCCCTTGGTCTGCGAACACTGCATGTACATCAAATCCAGTGACATCGGAACTTTTTTGTCAACATCGGCATAACCGATACAGGCGGTTTCCTGCCAGCCGTTGTTGTAAAGAATACTGATCGCTCCGGGATACTCGCCGGAATCGATCAACGGCTGCACCGCATCTTTTACAAAGGTCGTACCGCTGTCTTTGATCACGACTCCGGAACAGCAGCCGCTGATAATGAGACTCAACAGCGATGCCATTGAGACAGAGAAAAAATGTTTTATTTTCATAGTTGTTTCTTTCAATTCTGCATCATTTGTTAATGTCCCCAATGTTGTGAAACTGGAGTATCAAGTTATATGCTGCAATTTTCTATCACATACAGAATATACCATTTAAGGCTGGATTTGTCAACTGGCAAACCACGGCTTCGCTCCAACCGGTGGATGCAGTGCGAGGCAAGGTCGACGTTAAATCAAGACAGAGTTTGGGGAGTGTATATCAATACTCGACCCAAACGCTGTTCGCAGATTTGACAAGAGATTGACCGCAATGCGCCACCGCAGGTTATATTTTTCACAAAAATCAAGACAATAACCATCATTTTAACGGACAGACAGGGCGGAAAAATTTTCCCGCCCTGCAACTCTTGGGATATTCAGCGTTTGAGCAATACATCCTTTTCGTAAGCGGCAATATCCTGCATGATGGCAAAATCATCCGCAATACCCTGACTTTCACAGTAGTAGTTCCAGACACTGTTCCACGGCAGAGTTTTGATCTCTTCCTGACGCGCCATACGGGCGGAGAAGTTGAAAGCATCTTCCTCTTTTTTCAGCAGAGCAGTGGGTTCCAGCAGAGCAATCAGCAATGCCTTTTGCATATTGCGGGCACCGATTGCCATTGCAGCCACCCGGTTGATGCTGGCATCAAAATAGTCCAGACAGAAGAAGATCTTATCCAGATAACCGTAAACCGCCGCTTCACGGGCGATGGAAAGCAATTCGTCATTGAGCAATATCACATGGTCACTGTCCCAGCGGACGCCACGGGAAACGTGGAGCAGGATCCTGCCCTGCTGGGAGACGATGGAACTCAATTTGTCGGCAATGGATTCAGTCGGATGGAAGTGACCGGAATCCAGACAGACCAGTTTGTTGTTCCTGGCGGCATACATCAGATAGAAGTCATTGGAACCGATGGTACAGGATTCAACACCGATACCGAAAAGTTTGGATTCCACTGCGTCAAGCTCATATTTTTCATCGATTTTTTCAGCAAAAATGGTATCCAGCGATTCAGAAAGTCGCACTCTGGGGGCGTAACGGTCGGCGGGAATATCCTTGAAACCGTCGGGCATCCAGAAGTTACAGACCGCCGGAGTACCGAGAGCTTTACCGAATTCAGCACCGATACGGCGGATCGCCTGACCGTGATCGATCCAGAATTTGCGGATCCCGGCATCCGGATGGGAAAGGGAAAGTCCGTGGTCAAGTTTGGGGTGGGAGTAGAAACAGGGGGCAATATCCATGCCGATTTTCCGTTCTTTCGCCCAATCCAGCCAGTTGGCAAAGTGTTCGATGGTAAATCCGTCACGGTCAACACCGGGGATCATCTTGTCAACCTGATGTCCCTGCAGGCAAACTCTTGCGGTTCCGGGAACCAGTTTCAGTACCAGATCAAGGTCGTCGCGCAGTTCATCAGCAGTTCTGGCTCTGCCGGGATAGTTTCCGGTGACCTGACAGCCGCCGGTAAGAGCGGTTTCAAAGTTTTCAAATCCGACCACATCATCACCCTGCCAGGCATGAAGAGACACCGGAATCTCTTTCAAAGTTTCCATTGCCTTGACCGGATCAACTCCGTGTTCACGGTAGATCTCGCAAGCGATTTCAAAAGATTTTTCAATTCTGCTCATGATTAAACTCCTCCTTTTTATTTCGGGTTAATATACTGTCATTTCACTTATTTCAAACGGAGAAACAAAAGTTCCATCCTCTTTGCTCACGATATTGGCAAGTGCCGGATTGTTGCTCCAGCCGTAACGTACTGTCTGCGGAGAAGATACCTGCGGAGAAACCACATACAGATCTTTGCCGCCTTTGATCTCTCCTTTTGCCGGATGGAATGTTTTTCCATCCATGGAAACCATCAGAGTTTTGATCATGCCGTCTTTTACAGTGATCTCTTTATCAAAAGAGATGATCAGAGTGTTTCCGGCTTTGATACACTCCAGTGGCATCGGAGATTGCCATACTCCGGCATTATTCATATTGTAAAATGCCGCATCGGCGGCACGTTCCGCCACCGGTCGTTTGTTGCGCGGGTGGATGTCATCGACCTCACCGTCACGGATGGTCACGATCAACGGATTTTTGCTTTCCAGTGCCGCCTGCCGCTGTGCCTCACGGATGATTGCCCACTGGCTGAAGTGCTGATACTCCCGCACCGGCTGAAAACCCGGCAGCTGGATGATGATGAAATCAAACTCCTTCTGACCCCAGCGGCTCTGCCAGTCACCGATCAGGGTAAGGAGCAGTTTTTTGTAATATTCCGCTTCTGCCAGAGCGTTGTATTCACCCTGATACCACACAGCTCCGCGCATGGCGTAAGGGATCAACGGATAAATCATATTGTCAAAAAGCATGTGGACGGTCTGGGGAGAACCCACTCCAAGCGAAGTCATAAATTCTGCACCACAAGTGCCGAAATCATGTTCCATTTTGATTTTCCAGTTATCAGCCAGAGAGATTTTTTCCTCACCGCAGCTGATAAACATCTGCTCCGCCGGACCGGTCAGACCGCCGTCAGTGGAAATGGAAACTGCTGAAGAAACCCGGACGGCAAGCACATTTTTGCCGGCTTTGACCAGCTTCCCGGGAATCGTGTAGACTCTTTGGGTCATGAAGTGATCAAATTTACGGAAGTGTCCGGTGGAACCGACCTTTTCACCGTTGAAAAAAGTTTCATCACACTTGTCAGCCGCCCCGAGGGAAATGGTCAGATCTTTGCCCGCCCACGCTTCCGGAATATCCACACTTTTACGGAACCAGAAAACTCCGGCATGACGGAAACCGGCAACTGTCCAGCTGTCCGGCAGCAGAATATCCTGCCATTTGGAATCATCAAAATCACTCTTATGCCACTTCAATGCGGTCTGTGCCACAGCGGGATATTCAAAGGGAAACAGCTCATCGATCGTGGCAAACAAACGTTTATTACCATTGGGGATCAATTGACCTTCCGGCAGATTTGCATACAACTCCGGTTTATAATTTTCCGTATCGATCAATGCGGTCTGTGCCGCAAAAAAACCATCCGGACACTTCAGCAAAGCTTCGCGGCTGATAAATGTTTCTATGGGCATACCGCCTAAACTGGCACAGAACACACCGACCGGAACATCGGGAGAAAGTTTACGCAGACGTTTGGCGAAGTAATAACCGACAGCCGTGAAATTTTCCGCCGCCGCCGGAGAATCCACTGCCCATGCACCATCGACATCCGCCTGTATCCCCGGATAGCTTGCCGGTTTGATCCGGAAATAACGGATCCCGGGATCAGCGGGTTCTTTGGAAAACTTTTCCCAGTCCGGGGTATGTTTGGCACGGAAATCCATATTGCTCTGACCGGCAAAAAGATAAACATCGCCCACAGCAATATTTTCAGAAATCGTTTTTCTGCCGCTGGCAATCTCTTCCACAACCAGAGTCAATCCGCTTGCCGCAGACATTTCCGGCAGGTAACAGCGGAATTTGCCGTCGGTATCAGATACAGTAACTGCGGAAACACTGCCCAGGGTACAGCGCACCTGAACACGGGGAGCAGCTTTGCCCCACACCGGGATCGGCATTGACCGCTGCAGCACGGCACCATCACCGAATGGAGCGGCAAGACGCAATTCAGGAGCAATATTCATACAGCCGCTCAAAAATATTGCGGCACCAAACGCCATACAAATGGCATGTATTTTTTTTGAAAACATCATTATCTCCGGTTAAAAAAAGTGATACTGTTTTACTATACCACCTTTTCCATAAAAAATCTAATTGGCAAAGCCAATTTTTTGATGGTATTTTACTGCTCCAGTAAATGTTCCGTCAAACGGTCGAGCATATTACGCAGAAACACCCGGTCAAGCTGAGTCGAAACATGCCCGCCGGTCGGGTGGATAAGCAAACTCTTTTTCCCGGCAGGAATGGCATTATATGCACACACCACGCCGACCGGCACCGAAATCATATCGGTCAATCCGGCAGTGATAAATGTTTCACAATGCACCCGGGAAGCAAAATTGACCATATCATAGTAACTGACAGCCTGTACCACCTGCGGCATTTTCCGGTCAAAGCCGTAAAATACCGGCCAGCCGCAACGGCGGGCGGGTTTGGCAAAAAATCCGTTATGATCGCACATGGCAGGTACTTCCGCAATAAGCATCGTCACCTGCTTATCCATCGCCGCCGCCACGATCGCTTGCGCACCGCCCTGACTGCCGCCCCGGACAACCAGCACTTTACCGTTCCACTCGGGCAGAGTTTTCACATAATCCAAAGCCCGCATCACCCGCAGAAACATATCGTGGAAATAAATTTTCTCCCGGTCATCTTTATTGAAGTGGGGATAACCGGATAATTTACCTTTCTGCAGATCAGAATAGTAAGATTTTTCCCGCAGATTATCGACACCATGAGCATTGACCATCAGAGTGATCGCATCTTTTCCCAGACCGCCGAATGGCACTGCGGTGGCAACTCCCGCCCCCTGAAAAAATACAAATGCAGGCAAAGAACGCTCTTTTGCATTGCGGGGAACGGTCAGAATACCGGTCATCGGCATACTCCCGGCACAAGCCACTTTCACCTCATAAACCAGATAACCGGCATTGCTCCGCTCTCTGATCTCACGCCTGCTCAATTCCTTTACCGGTACTTTATCCAGCAGTTTTCTGCGGGAATCCCAGAACTCATCAAAATCCGCCGGTTTTTCCAGCGACGAAGGAATTTTTTCCGGAGCGATCATCACCCCTCTGCTTTCACCACTTTCCCTGCCGGGAATGATCACCGGTCTGCCCCCGTTATCGACCATACTCACTTTCGCCATATACCAGCCGGGAGCATCCATTTTATATGTCAGAGTGATCTCTTCATCAAATTTGATGAAGCCGTGCCGTTTACGGATACCATTGACAAACTCCTCATACAAAACCTTCGTTCCGGCAGGCACATCATCTCCGGAACTGATTTTACCGGAGAATTTCACGGCCATTCCCGCCGGTTCAACAACGGTGATGATCTTGGCCGGAGCTGCCGTCAGGATAAGAGCTGCAAATGCCGGAAAGAGCAGGAGAAAATTTTTCATAATCCCCGATCACCTCTGACCTTCTTTAAAAAGTTCCAGAATCCGGTTCAGGAACACCATCCGGAATTTGCTGTCGATCTGCGGGATGATATGTTCACCTGCAGGATGCACCAGCAGACTCTTTTTTGCCGCCGGGATCGCATTGTATACCGATACCACGCCGCAGGGTGAACAGGTGTGATCCAAAGCTCCCGCCGTCACCACGCTTTCGCATTTGATCCGGCTGGCGAAATTGACCATATCGTAGTATGCTGTGGCTTCCACCACCGCTTTATCAGCAGCATTGGTATAGAAGAAGGGCCAACCGTGGAGGCGGGGGCGTTTCATCAGAAATCCGGCATGGTCGCACATGGCGGGAACTTCCGCCACCATCATGGAGACCTGCGGATCAAGAGCCGCTGCCACGATGCTTTGCGCCCCGCCCTGACTGCCGCCCTGAACGATCAGCACTTTGCCGTTCCACTCGGGCAGACTTTTCACATAATCCAGTGAACGCATCACCCGGATGAACATATTTTTGAAATAGATCTTCTCCCGGTCGTTGCGGATAGCGACCCAATAATTTTTCAGCTCATTTTCTTTCAATTTATTGTAATATTCCCGGGGCTGAAGATTTTCGATACTGTGGGCGTTCATGTGAAAGACGATCGCCATTCTGCCGTGGGAAGCCTGCACTCCGGAAGTGACAACTCCGGCACCCATATAATAGACGATAGCGGGCAGACTTTTGGGTTTGGCATTTTTGGGCATGGTCAGGATTCCGGAAAGCGGTCCGTTCCCGGCGCAGGAAACTTTGACATCAAAGGCATCGATTTTATCGGCAAATGCGCCTTTCCAATCGATTTTTTTGCGTTCCAGCTCTTTGACCGGTACTTTATCCAGTTCCGCACGCTGTGCCGCCCAGAATTCATCAAAATCCGCCGGACGGACACCGCTGCGGGCGATTTTTTCCGGAGCAACGACAAAACCTCTGCCCATGGAATAACGGCGGATACCGGGAATATTGACATCTTTATTGTTTTCCACCACGATACGCATTCTCACATCGTACCAGCCGGGATTATCCAGTTTCCGTTCCAGAGAAACTTCCTCACCGAACTTGACATAGCCGGTGCGTTTGCGGATGCCGTCGACGAACTCCTCGTAAAATACTTTTGCATTTTCCGGCACACCGTCACCTTTCATAATTTTTCCGGTGAATTTTGCCGTAACGCCTATCGGCTGTATTTCACCTGCCGGCAACAGAACTGCCTCAATCTTTACCGGTTCGGCAAAGAGGGCGGCACAGATAAACAGTGCCATACACAACAGAACTTTTTTCAACATAACTTTTCCTTTCCCTGTATATTAAAATATGTTCAAAGCACGGGTCTGCTTCACACGGCGGATGCAGTGCGAGGCAAGGTCGTGTTTTGCGACGAGCACGGAGCAGGAGTGTACTATGTACTCGACTGCTCCGGCGCAGAAGCAAGGCGCGAGATTGTCCGCAATGCGCCGCCGCAGGTCATATTTTTCACAAAAAACAAAACTCTTAAAAAAAGGCGGTACAGCAAATACTATACCGCCGCAATGTGATTTTGTCAACCTTATTTCACGCCGATGAGCAGAAAATGGTTTCCGGGAATGACCACTTTATTAAGCTCATCAAAAGTCATCTCTTTATTTTCCCAGAGATCGGTGAAAGAGGATTTTTCATCGAAGCCGAATTTACCGGCATCAATGGATAATCCGGCAGTTTTACCGTTGCGCCCGAGATTGGAAATAACGATCAGACGTTTGTAAGGTGTTTTGCCTTTGAGGATGTACCATGAAGCAAGCACCTTATCGGTGGAAGTTTTCACTGCATCATCGAACCAGTAGCCCCGGAATTCGGAGTGCGCCAGATCAAGATCATGGCGGATCGTCCACAATTTGCCGCAAGTTCCCCAGTTGATCTGCTCGGCGGAAACATTCACGTCATGCACCAGCATCGGGGTCATGGTACGCAAAGCATACTCTTTGCCGTAAAACTCATTATAGCGGTGGCGCAGATGGGCGAAACCGACCGTTTCATGGGCGATACGGGCATACTGGGGCAGGAAAAGCACCGGGACACCCTTGATCACCGGGTTGTATTCGCTCTGGAACTCCTCAAGGGAAATATCTTCACTGTAGCCATATTCCGGATTACGGGAAAGCGGGAAGAAGGTATTTTCGCCCGGATACCAGAAGTCATTGAAACTGTGCGCAATGGGGTTGAAAAGGTTGTGGGCATGCATCAATATTTCCCGGTCATATTTTCTGGTGACCTTGTAAATGCGCTTCATATAAGCATGCATATTCAAGGCGATACTGCTCAGATACGGTTGACCGAAAGCATCCACGCCGCCGCAGCCGTGATGGGGATTTTCGCAGAAACGCACATCGGAAAGGTCAAAGTACAATCCTGCCAGATCGGGAAAACTTTTCAAAAGATTATCCGCCCGGTAAGCTGCCAGATCTGCCACCTGTGTATGACCGCACATCGGTTCATTGACGATCCGCACACCTTTTTTGGTGGTTGCGTGCATATAGGTCGGGGTCTTTGCCCATTCTGCGTAGAAGTAGTCCCATTCAGCATCGTTATTGGCGATCTGGGCGGGCATACCGTAAAGCAGCGGCTTCACGTTGACCTTTTTCCAGCGGTCAAGGGGGATATGGAATTTATCCGGATGAGCGAGGAGCAGACCGGCGGTGGAGGTACAATCTTCCGGAGTTTCTCTCGCCTCAGCAACTCCCCACCCCATAGGCTGATGGGTCTGATATTTTGTTCTGCCCCAGCCGCTCATATTGAATTTGCGGAAATCTTCCGGCAGACGTTTTACCGGAGTGGCAAGGAAAACGCTGGTGTAAGCGGCAGTTTTGGTCAACTCCGCCTTTTTGCTGATGATGGCGATTTTAACAGTGGTCTTTTCACCGCTGCGCCGCAGAGAAATCTGCTTTTCTCCTTTGCCGTTGACAAAGTTGGCGGTGCTTTTGGGCCACCACATGAAGCCTTTTTCGATACCGCTGTTCCAGATGAAAAAGTCCCGGTTGTTATTGGGCATAGTGATCTCATAACGGACATCTATGGCATTGTTTTTCCACGGCAGAAGCGTGGGCGACAGGATGTAGCGGGAGTGTTCCGCCGGAACGGCATAGCTCAAATCAAAGGAGTTGATGACTGCTTTGCCGTTGACCGGCATCATCTGCATATCCAGCTGATAGACACCATCGAAGTGCAGAATTCCCTGCCATGAGAATTTGACATTGTCAACTGAACCGCTTCCGGCAAGTTTGATCATGTCGCCGGATTTTTCAGTAACTTTTGCCTTTTCCCATTTGACCGCTTTGCCGTTGAGTTTCCACACCGGCGGAGCAAGGAGCATATCGTTTCCTCTGGAAGTGACCTGCACAGGAGCAGGTGAATTGCCGAAAGTATAGACCCGGTCAAGCACCTCAAAGCTCAAATCGCCTTTGCTTTTGATCTCATGCCACGGGGCAGGCACAGTGTGATCGTCGGCGATCTTCAACTTATAAGGAGTCATATCCGGCACCCGGAAGTTGGTGGAACTGCTTAAATTATCAAATTTGCCGTCGATGGTGAAAGTACCGGCGGGCAGATTATCCGGCAGCGGCAGTTTGACAATGGTTTTCAAATCCTTTGCCACGGTGGAAACAGCAGAATACTCTTTGCCGTTGAAATTGAGGGTGACTTTGCCGGGAATGCCGGAAGCGGAAAGCCGTTTCAGATTAGCCGCACCGGAGTTGCCGAAATCGACGGTAACTTCCACATATTTTTTGGAGGGGTAACTGGTGAATTTGAGTTCCAGCGGTTTATTGACCGAAAAGATACGATCGTAGAGCATGACGGTTTCTTTGCCGGATCTGACCTGCAGGAAAAGCTGATAATTTCCGGCGGAAAGCGGAGTGCGCCACAAAGTTTTGAAAAGATCACCCTTGAATTCAGTTTTTTCGCCGTTTTCACCGAGAATAAAGGCTTCCACATCCAGTTTTTCATCACCGGTGCGTTTGAGGGAAAGCTCAAAATTGCCATTCTGCAGATCGGGAACCACATTCAAATCCAATGCCGTTCTGCCGCCGAAACGCAGATCGGCATGGTTGCCCGGGTTGTTGAACATCTTGCCGTTTTTACCGTCGAACCAGGTCTGGAAACAGTATGCGCCGCTTTTGGTCATCAAAGAGAGGAAGACATTGCCTTTCCACACGTCACCTGCGGCAAAGGCATCCATGCTCTTGCGGGGAATGACCAGATTCATCACCCATTTGCCGTTGACCGCCGAAGCGGTACATTTTACTCCGGCATTCCACTTGGGATCGCTGTTTCTGGAATCGTAGACCACCCCTTTGCTGTTAATGATGAATTGATAATAGTTGCCTTTGGGATTTTTCAGATGGAGTTCCACCGCATCATCTTCCCACAAATTGCCGTCATTTTTGGTAATGCGGGCAGGCCGGGGAGTGTAATCGGCATGGAAATCCAGATAGATATTTTCTTTATCATAACGCAAAGCGGCAGTACCGGCGGCGAGCCGTTCTTTGTATTCCGATCCGGCGGTGACGATATTCATCGGCACGGAAACCGGGGTGGCGGATTCAGGGATGGTCAGAATATTGCATTTGACCTGTTTGCCGAATTGCGTGGGAACTTTTTTCTCATAATCGCTTTTGATTTCCGCCGGGGAAAGCGGGCGGTTGTGGATCTGGATCAGATCAAAGGCTGTCCGGTGGGTGGGAACAGCACTGCTTCCCCAACCTGCCGTACCGAAAGAGATCACATCCTTTTTGGTAACTTCGGGGGCGACCATTTTATTCGGGAATTTTCTGGTGGAAATGTGCCAGCGCACTTTCGGGGTCTGCAGACCATCGACATAGAGTTTGAGCTGTTCAGCATCCCAGGTAATATCCAGCCGGTGATATTTCAATGCCGGCCACCCATCATCGGGCAGATAACTGGTTGCCTGAAAATGCTTTTCTGTCCCCGGAGCATCCTGATTGATCAGCAGGGCATAGAAGCAATTGGCATAATCATTTTTATAGAGCAGCAGACGGAATCTGCCCTTATTGAGCTGCAAGTCAAAGAAGACCTGCACCTTTTTTTCCGAGGGTTTCCAGTTTACCGGAGCCACCCAGACCGTGACCGTCCCCTGCTGCGGATCGATATTGCCCAAAGCCGGATAACGCAGAACTTCACGGTTCTCCAGATTGATGGCGTTGCCTTTGCCGTTGATACCGGGGAACATGCGCATTTGCAAGTCGGGATTGGCAAAGGAAAGACATTTCGTACCGCCTTTACCGAAATCGGCATTGGCGGTAAATTGGTCAAAGCTTGCCTCAAAGAGCAGACTGTCTGCCTTTTCAGAGGCATAAAGGGTGAGTACTGCAGCTATTACGCTGCAGCAGAGCAGAAATTTTTTCATCGTTTTCAATTCCTTTAATTGCAAAATCCGGATCGCACCGGGGGGGCAGACAGGCACTCTTACAGCACGATCCGGATCGCTTACTTTTCAATTCAGGAAATCACCTGATCATTCGTACCACTGTCTGTCACCTGTTGCAAAATGGGCGATCAGAGGGAACATACGACCGGTGGTTTCACAACCGATGGCTTCCGAATGACCATCAACAAAAACGGTATTCATTTTTTCACTGTGATGATAACTGACTGAAGCATGATCAGGATATGCACTCTTCGGATGAGAAAAGTGGTTGTAATTCCGGCAATAGGGGGAACTGTATGTACTTGCACCATAACCATCCATCATGATCGCACATGAACTCGGTTTGGTAAACATATTGGTTTTACGCGGATCAGCAGGAGAACCACTCACGCCTTCATTGATTGCATAAGAACCTAAATATTCAGGCCACCCGCTATTATACTCACCCCAGCATTTCTCCGCACTCGGACACTGCCAAACCGTGTTTTTGACATTATCAAATGAGCTGAAAAATGTGTTACCGTAATATGGTTCATTGTTTATATATTTGTTGATAACACTTTGAAAAGTACGTTCCGCACCGCCAACATTGGTATTCTGAACCATCATATAACCGTCATAAGCATCGTTGTACATCTGTGACCAGGTGCCGATGGTTTTCAGATTACTCAAACAGCTGGCTGTTCTGCCCCGTTCACGGGCGGAGTTGAGCGCAGGAAGCAGGATAGCTGCAAGGATCGCGATGATCGCGATGACTACGAGCAGCTCAATAAGAGTAAAGCATGAGTGCTTTACTCCACCATGGTGGATAACATTTTTCATAACTTTTTTCTCCTTTTGGTTAGGGTTGGGTTTCATTCTTCTATTGGTCTGCCGCAAGCTGCCTTCAGCTCAAACTGTCAGGCAATTATTGCCTGACTTTCGCTTACGGCAGGTGGTAGTTTTATACCGCTCCGCTTACGCTTCGCAGATGTTTCGCCGCTTATGGCGGCGACAAGCGTTCCGCCGCTTGACCACGTCCGGGTAGCACCCGGTGGCAGATTTTTTTATTTTTTTATCTCTCAATCAGCTACCGGTCTGCCGCCGGAGTCGATCTTCATTCCGGCGTTTGCCCGTTTTTCCGGTTCAGTTATCCGCTTGAGCAGTTTTCCCTTGTCCCATGACGGTGCATCGGCATATACTCCCGAAGTAAGGTAGTCAATAATCACCTTTTCCAGCCACTTTGCCGCCGGATCATCCACATCCAAACGCAAGCCGCAGATGAAAAGCCGCCCTTTACCCACCTGATATTCGCTTAAAAGCGATTTGCGGCGGATAAGTTTGAATGAGGGGATCAATTCCAGAATCGGCGTATACTCCGGCATATCCTTATCGGTCGTCAGCGACGTTGAATCGGTCATCAGCGGGAAAAAGTTCCACTCCGCAAAATCTTTGTGGGGAAATCGCTCCCACACCGGGTGGTTATGCAGCACCGTACCGGAGTGTCCGATGGAACGCCCCGATGTGTGCGGACGGTATGCTTCAGTGAAAATTTCCCCGGGGAAGCCCGCCGTCAACAGCACTTTTCCGCCGTCAGCCAGATATTCCACATCGGCGGCATCAAGTTTGGTCAACTTGCGCACGGCTTGATTCTCAACATTTTCCACCGCCGGATAAGCAAAGAAATCCCACGCATTTTCCACCGTTACGTCATTTGCATTCAAGGTAAGACGAAATTCAAAACGGTACGCTTCGCCCTCATCGGGCAGAGCAAAAGTGATCCGGGCGATCCTGCCCACCGTACCGGCGGCAACCGGAGCAATCGTTTCTTTGCCGGCGGCAATGATTTTTCCACCTTTCTCCGCCTGCCACGACAACACCGCATCGGCAAGAGCTTTCCTGCCAAAGTGTGAAATGAGGATCTCTTTATCAAAACTCTTTCCGGCACTCAAATTGCGGAATTTGCCGTCTTTGACCATCAAAATGGTTTCTGCATTGTACGTTGCCACATCGGCAATGCTTTCACCATACTTTTCTTCATAAAATTCGTTAAAAACTCCGCATGGATAACCATTCAGATGCCAATGGGTGTCGATGCCGCCCAGATAATCAAATCCGGCAACACCCGGACAACTGCGGATATTTTCCAACAGCTGTTTTCTTAAACCGGAAACCATCTGCGCATTGAGTTGATAATACTTTTTATGTTTTTCCCACACCCCGTGCCGCTTCATATTGTCCCGTGCCGCTTTGAAGATCGGCGTGCCGATATAGGTGTTTTCGTAACGTTTTTCCAATTCAAAATCCAGATAACCGCCCATGATGCCCACTTCGTGAAGCAATACCGGGCGATTGTAGACCGCCAGAAACTCTTCCGCCTTTTCCACCCCCGGGAAAAGATCGTGACCGTAACTGCAATAACCCAGCAAATGCGGACTGTACACGTCACAGAAGCTATCCAGTTTTTCCAATCTTGCCGGATAATAGGGAAACGGCTCATCTTTCAACAGCGGTTGTATCGCCGGATCGGTCAAATGGCAATCCACCCCCCGGTTCGCTTCCTGCGGCATAAACAAAATGCCCGGAATCAGCTCCTTTGCCATAGCGCAGAGTTTTTCCACTCTGGGAATGACCGATTCATCCAGCATCTTTTCATTGCCTTCGCAGAAAATCACCGCACACACGTGACGGCGGATCATTTTCAGCACCGCTTTTGCTTCGG
This sequence comes from Victivallaceae bacterium, assembly GCA_045534015.1. GTDB lineage: Bacteria > Verrucomicrobiota > Lentisphaeria > Victivallales > Victivallaceae > UBA1784. The sequence continues at coordinate 14,779 of JAZSIZ010000090.1, forward strand.
CAAAGGTGTATACCGATGGCAGTTCCGTCTGCACATAAATGCCCAGCGTGTCGCAGGCATCAAAGAATGGTTCCGGCGGACACCAGGTGTGACAGCGGATGAAGTTGAATCCCGCCGCTTTCAATATCCCCAATTCCCGCACATATTTACCGTAATCAAAGTGCGGATTGGTCGTTTCCGCAAAGTAACAATGCTCGGTCACTCCCCGGAAAAATGCCGGAATACCATTGATGAAGATCCTTTTGTCATCAACCGCACTTTTCACCGCTCCCCAGCGGCAACTGATCTTATCGGCGATATTGCCATTCTCATAAAGGGTCAATTCCACATCATAAAGGCATGGATCATATTCGCTCCACCGTCTGCCGGAAAATTCCGGGGTGGTGAAATCAAGCAGATCATTGGCACAACTTATCTTACCGGCACACTCCGCTCCGAGCTTATACTCAAGCGTACAACCTTTGCCGTTGACCAATTCGATATGCCAATGGGGCACTTCATTTTCAAAGGAGATGAAATAATCTTTGATCCGGCTTTTTCCGGTGAATTTCAAACTCACTCCCCCGCCGATGCCGCCGCGTTCCGATTGGAAGCCCTGCGCCGCCAGCCCCCGGTGCTGTCCCGGGCGGGTGCCGAAATCCATACCATCATGAGTACCATCCAACCGGCAGTACGCCCCGCCGTCATCGTGACGGTTGCACACCGCAATGATTATCTCATTGGCACTGTCAGCTTTGAGCAAAGCACTCAAATCAAATTCTGTCCCGGTGGAGTATCCCGTCTGCACTCCGGCAAGCGAACCGTTGCAAAAGACACTGCACCCCCACATAGCTGGTCCCACCGTCAATACCGCTTGAGAAAACTCCCCGATTTCCAGATTTTTGCGGTAGAACCCCGTGCCGATAAGAAAACTGCTCGCCGCATGCGGCGTCAAAGAACGCGCCATCGGGAAATACACCGGACGGTAATCGGGATTGAAGCGGGCGGTCAAGCCGAAAAAATCCTCTTCGCTGTAAAGTTCCGGAAAATCATCCCAATAACCGGGAGTGACCATTTTGCCGGTGAATTTTTCCGGCGCAGGCAGAGCATCATTGACCGCATCAAAGCAGTAAGGAGAGTAAAAAAAGTCCCATTCACCATCGAGAGAGACTTGTAAAATCTGGCACATCGGTTTCATTGTCGCAAAATATTTCCACACTTTTTTTGTTGATTTGTTAAAAATATACGCAAAAAGACTTGATTTTACAATAACACGGATGTATTTTCTATAAAAGAAATGTCGCAAAATGGAGTTTTTTTCAAATGCCCGGTGAATTTTTCCAAAGATCGATCTGGCGGGTCGGCAAACCGGATGCGGTAAAAAGTTTTATAAATGTCCGTTCTGCCGGACATTACATCACCATCCGTGATTTCCGGGACCGGGGCGGCAGGAAGGATTTTCTCCATCTTCTCTGGGTCCGCAACGGGGAAGGTTTTGTGGAAAGCAACGGAAAAAAAATAAAATTGTCTTCCGGTGAAATATTTTTTTACCTGCCCGGCAGCATCAACACCATCTACAGCGAAAAACCAGGCTGGGATTACTACTGGTTCACCTGCGACGGTCCGGATATGGATGCCGTGATCAAAGCTTTCGGAATCAAAGAGGAAAAGCGTTACGCCGGAGAGTGTCCCGTGCTGCTCTTTTCCACTTTGAGTGAATCTTTGCTCAAAATCGACATCAAAGAGGCTCTGCGGGCTTCGGTCACCGCATACGAAATATTGGTCAGGGCAACCAATCCGCCCTTGAATGGTTCGGGCAAGCACCATCTGCCGGAAAAATTTCTGGAACTGGTGGCGGAAAATTTTGCCGATCCGGAATTTTCCTTGCAGCAGGCGGCAAATGAGATGCATGTCCACCGCTCCACGCTCCACCGGGTTTTCACCGCCAGTCAGGGCATTTCCCCCCAGGAGTATCTGACCGGATACCGGCTGCAGCAGGCATTGAAACTGCTCTACACCGAAATGACCATCAAAGAGATCGCTGAAGAGTGCGGCTTCAACGCCCAGCACTACTTTGCCAAAGTCTTCCGCCGCTACTTCGGGCGCAGTCCGGCAGAGTTCCGTAGCAGCATGACCCTCAATGATGTGGTTACTGATTTGACACATATTCCCAAAAGTGAATAATAATATAAGGATTTTCCCAAAAAAATGAAACGTGTTCTGGTCTTCTGGATGTGGAACGACACGCTGACGGAAGAAAAAATCTGTCAACAGCTCCACGAGTTCAAAAACAAAGGGGTTGACGGCTTCTTTATCCACCCCATGCCCTCGGAGTTCCGCCCGGCAGATTTTCCCGGCGGCATGCCCGGATATCTTTCCGATCACTACTTTGAGATGATCAAAGCTGCCGTCAAATGCGCCGCAAAACTGGATATGGCAGCGTGGCTTTACGATGAAGGCGGCTGGCCCAGCGGCACGCTCAACGGCTATTTCCGCGATCACCGCCCCGATCTGATGGCGCAGAGCATAGCCGACGACGGCACGATCACTGCCGGGAACTTCTCCCCTGATCTGCTCAATCCGGAAGTTACCCGTATTTTTATCGAAGCCACCCACGAAAAATACAAAGCGTGTGTCGGGGAATATTTCGGCACTGTCATCCCCGGTATATTCACCGATGAACCATCTTTCGGCTTATTCAGCGACAAATCTCTGCCCTATTCCCCGTATATGGCAGAAGTTTTTCAGAAAGAAAAGGGCTATTCTCTGAAAGATGCCGCCAAAATGGTGCTGGTAAATAAGGATGAAAAAGCCAAACTGGATTACTTTGAGATCCGCACCAGACTTATCCGGGAAAGTTTCCTGCTGCCCATACAAAAGTGGTGTCACGAAAATAATCTCATTTCCACCGGACACTTCAACGGGGATGACAGTGTGAATAATGCAGTCTCTCTGCTCGGCGGCGACCTTGCCGCACTTCATGAGTGTCTGGATATTTCCGGCTGCGATGCCATCTGGCGGCAGATACATCCGCTGATCCCGGAAACCGATTTTACCCGCATGACCGTTTCCGCCGCCGGAAACAAGCCGGTTATAAGCGAAACTTTTGCCGTTTACGGTACTGATCTGTCGCTGGCGGAAATGAAACAGATCGCCGCCATGCAGTTTATCGCCGGGATCAAGATCATTGCGCCGATGGCATTTCATTACTCCGATGAGGGAGGCAGACAGATCACCACGGTTTCCAATCTTTTCGGGGCGGATTGCCGCTGGCAGAACTATCAGGCATTTGCCGGTTTTTCCCGCCGCATTTCCAAAGTTTCCGACCGCTGTATTCCGATATACAAAGCTGAAGTGCCTTTTCCGGTAGATGATCTGCGGCTGGGCAAGGTGGATGATTTGAGCATTTTCCCGCAGGGGCTGGCTCTGGCGGAAAAACAGATCACCTACCGTTACAGCCAGAGTGCAAAAACCGTTACGGAAAATATCACTCCAGATGTGCAGTTGACCAAACCTGAACCCATGCTGCGCACCCGTCACCTGAAATCCCCCAGAGGCGAAAGGATCATTTTCGCCAATGCCGGATTGAACCCCCTGACGGCGCAATTCCCCGCTCCGGCAGGGTACAGCTGCTGGTACGATCCGGCAAACGGCAAACATCATGCCGCAATTGCCGATGAAAATGGCTTGCTTGATTTGGAACTCCCTTTCGCCGGAGTAATGGTTTTACTGACCATTCCCGGCAAGGCGGCGAAGCGTCCGGCAGAAACTCTTCCGGTCAACCAACTGCCGCTGGATTTCAAATTCAGCCGCATCGTACGGCAATTGAAAGCGACCGCTTCCGGATTGCAGGAAACAACTCCCGATGAGTTCCCGGGCAAATACTTTTCCGGAGTTATCCGCTATGAGGCACAAGTTGATATGCCGCAGGATGTTAGTGCCGAATTGGTATTGCCCGATGCTCTCCGTGCCATGTGCGCCGTGGAGATCAATGGCAAAATGGAAAAACTCAACTGGGCTCCTTACAAGTGGTCTCTTGAACTTCCCGCCGGAAAAAGTTCCATCGTGCTGGAAATTTCCACCACTCCCCACGGTGCGCTGAATGAACCAAACTACCGGAAATATTTGAGTGACAATAAATTTGACAATGTGTATCTGGGATATTGTGACAAATTTGAACCGCTTTTCCCCGATGAGAACCCTCTGAATAACGCATTCATACAATGGTGAACGAATATGGAAAAATTATGGCATGATAAGATGGTCTACCGGGAAAGCGGCATGTTTCTCCCCGCCCCCCGGATCAACCTGATGTTTCCGGCGGAAAAGATCACGGAAGTTAAACAGCACTCCACCGGCAAAGTTTTTGAGGCAGGCAAAGATTTCTGCCATGCTCCGGGAGATGATTTCATCACCCGCCCGGATGGTTCGGAAATACCTTTTTTCCCGGAATCAGCCATCCATCCGACGGAAAATCTGCGGCTTCACCCCGATCCGGATGCCAATGCGATAAGTGATGCGGTCGATGGCGGCAATCTGCTTTTCAACAACAAAGCTTTTTTTGCCCTGAATCAGATCGACATCACCTATCAGGCACTCAACATCAATTTTGTACCTGAATTGACAGCGCAATCAGAAAGACTCCCCCGGTTCCGGAAAATGCTTGCCGATAAGAAGCCGTTGCAAGTAACTTTGATCGGCGACAGTATCAGCGAGGGATACAATGCGACAAAATTTGTCAACATCCCTCCATTCGCCCCCTGTTACATGGAAATGGCATGCAATGAACTTGGCGATTTTGTCACTTTCCGCAACCGTGCCATCGGCGGAACGGGCATCCAGCACGCCTGCCGTATCGAAAATGATTATCAGGGCGACCGCCCCGATCTGCTGGTTATCGCCTACGGCATGAACAACTTTGCCGCCATGCCCATTGAGGAATTTCTCAATAATTTACAGCAGATAATCACCAAATGTCAGGCGGTAAATCCCCATACCGAATATCTGATCCTCACCTCCATGAGCGGCAATCCGCTCTGGAAACGCACTGTCCCCGGGCCGGATGCTCTCTATGCGGAAAAACTCCGGGAATTTGTCAACAATTCCGGTACTCACATCGCCTTGGCGGATGTGGCAAAGGTATGGCAGAAGTTCCTTGCCCGCAAAGGTTTTTACGATATGACCGGCAATGGGATCAACCATCCCAATGATTACGGTCACCGGATATACGCTTCGGTGGTGCTGGAACTTTTGACCGGTAAAAGCTATTTCAATTAAGGTTCGATGTTATGGAAAAGTTTTTTTATCAGGAAGCCCCGGAAAAATACTGGGATTTTGAAGCATTGAAAAATCCGCCTGCTTTTCAGGATGATTTCGATGAGACAAGTGCCAGTGACGGTTTGCGTGCCATCACTTTTGACGGAGTAACCGAAAATGGCAAACGCACCCGCACTTTCGCTTATATCGCCCTGCCCGATGGCGAAATGCCAGTTGGCGGCTGGCCCGGCATTCTCCTTGTTCACGGCGGCGGCGGAACTGCTTTTGCCTGGGCGGCAAAATTGTGGTCTTCCTACGGTTATGCCGTGATCGCCCCCGACTGGTACGGCAGACGCCCGATAAGCGATGACATACTCAAAGATCACGGCAACCGTCCGCGTCCGTTTGTCGCCGGGGAACGTACCCATTCACCGGAAGATACTCCGGCACACATCACCAATGTTGCCAATCTGGTGCTTGCCCACTCTCTGCTGCGCTCTCTGCCGGAAGTAAATCCGGAAAAAACCGCTTATGTCGGCTTGTCATGGGGCAGCTGGTACGGAGCGATGCTCACTGCAGTCGATCCCCGCTTCAAAGGCGTCATAGAAATTTATCTGGGAGATAAAAAGGATAATGAACTTTTCATCAACGGCAGATTTCTCCACGCCGCCAAAAACAAAATGTATTATGTAGTGGGAACCAATGATACCCACGGTTTCCCTGCCACCATGCAAGCCGGTTTTGAGGCATGCGGCAAAATGCTCGGCAATCGCACCATGATCGTGGAACTGCCCCATAACCATGAGGGTTTCCGCTTCAAAGCCTGCCGCCGTTATGCGGAACATCTGCTGAAAAATGCCCCCGGACTGCCGCTTTTGGGCAAAAGTACAGTTGCAGACGGTATGATCTCCTGCGAAGTTCCGGATGAGGGCAAAGGGATAAAACAGACATTTATCGCCTTTACCTGCGACCGGGATGAAGCTGAACCGCCCAAACGCAAATGGCAGATGCTCCCGGCGGAGTATGACGGCAAAGTGATTTCTGCCCAACTGCCGGAAAATGTTTATCAATGTTTCCTTGCCGCTTATGATGAGGAAGCTTTGGAAGATTACTGTTGCGGTACCGGAGATGTGATTACATTTTGAATATTTGGATTTGGCAACCGGCTAACCACGGCTTCGCTCCAACCGGCTTGTCAGGGAGTAGCTTTATGCGAAGACTGATGGATGCAGTGCGAGGCAAGGTCGGGTTTTGCGACGAGTACGGGGCAGGAGTGTACTATGTACTCGACTGCCCCGGCGCAGGAGCAAGGCGCGAGATTGCCCGTAATGCACCACCGCAGGTTATATTTTTTACAAAAATTAAAACAACAACAAGGAATAAAAAAATTATGAGAAAAACTGTACTTAAAGGCGCGCTGGGCGATGCTTTGCGGCGCACTGTGGATAACCGGCTCAAACTGGTCGATTACGATCAATTGGTCGAGCCTTTTGCCAAACGTAACGAAGCTGACGGAGCGTGGAGATGCGAATTCTGGGGCAAAATCGTCCGTTCTGCGATCACAGCGGCATATTATACCGGTGATACAGAATTACGCGCCATGCTGGATAAAACCGTTAAAGATATGATGGCGACCCAGACTGCCGATGGCTGTATCAGCTCTTATCCGGCAGATAAACAGCTTACCGGCTGGGATCTCTGGGGCAGAAAATATACTCTGCTGGCACTGCTCCGTTACTATGAGATGCTCAATCCAAATCCCGACGTTTTAGCTTGCTGCTGCAAAATGGTCGATCACCTGATGACCCAGATCGGTGCAGATAAGACAGACATCCGCAAATGCGGCTTCCACGGCGGTCTGGCATCGGCAAGTATCCTCGGAGCAATCGTGGCGGTGTGGAAGTTGAGCAAAGATCAAAAATACCGGGATTTTGCCGAATATATCATTGGTTCCGGCTGTTCCAGCGACGGCAATATCTTTGAATCCGCCCTCGCCGGAGTTGTCCCGGCGGCTCTGGGCAACGGCAAAGCTTATGAAATGACCAGCTGTTTTCAGGGTATTGCCGAATTGCTCAAAATCGATTTTGATCCCCGCCGCAAAGCGATCGTTGACCGTTATTACGAAATGGTGCGTGACCGGGAAATTTTCATCACCGGCGTGGGCGCACTGAAAGACAGCTGCGGTGAATTCTGGTATGACGGAGCTTTCCGCCAGACCCGGGGAGATTGCGGCGGTCTGGGTGAAACCTGTGTCACCGCCACCTGGATACGTTACTGTATGCGGATGCTCGAACTCAACGACGATCCCGCCATCGCCGATGAATTGGAAAAATCCCTTTACAATGGTATTCTCGGCGCGATCGCTCCGGATTATTCTCACTGGATCCATGTCAACCCGACTCCGTTGACCGGAAAAGGTTACAAATATTGTGCCGTCGATCAGATCGGCAATTGTTTCGGCACTCCTTTCGGCGGCAACGACTGCTGTCGGGCGCAGGGTCCGGAAGGTTTGAGCGTTGCTCCGGTCATTGCCGTAATGGAAAAAGGAGAAAAACTTTTCCTCAACTGCTTTGAAGCATTGGAATCAGGCAACCTGACCGTTTCCGGCAACTATCCCTATGAGCCGCAAGCGGTGGTGCGCTTCACCGCTCCGGAAAAATGTACCCTTTGCATCCGTACTCCGGAATTTCTCAAAGCGGTCAAACTCAATGGCAAAGAGATTCCTTTCACCGTCGGGAAATATCTGGAACTTGACCGGGAATGGAGCAAAGATGATGAGCTTATCCTGACCTTTGATTTCACTCTCAAAGAGATCCCCGCCCCCGGTGTGCCGGAATACACCGCCGTCAAACGCGGCCCCCTGGTGTTGGCAGCAGACTCCCGCAGTGATGTGCCGGAAGCCAAAGTAAAAGAGTTCTGGCGCGGAAAAACGCTTTATGAGTATGCTGCCTGCGGCAGAGAGATGAATGAAAATAATACTCTGACCGTCTGGTTCAAATAATTCTGCACCTGCTCGGCGGGTTGCGGGCTATCTCGCTGCTCCGTTGTCGCAGCTCAATCAGGAACTCCCGTGTACAATCAGCCCCGCCTTGTCACGCCATAGCTGCAAGCAACGGCGGAGCGGCGGGGGGGGGAGGAATCCCCCGCAATCCCCTCTGCAACAGCCCCATTTTTTTGCCCGCCATTAAGGGCATTAAAACAGGATAAAAAAAATACCGCACACCGGAAAGTGTACGGTATTGTGATTTTTGAAGTTTATCAAACTTACTTGGCAGCTTTGATAACGTCTTCTTTGACAGCGTCAGCAGCTTTGTTGACATCAGCTTTCACTTCTTCAGCTTTCGGAGCTTCAGCAGCGGCTTCAGTGGCTTCGGCAGCGGCATCGGCGGCAGCATCTTTCACTTCTTCAGCTTTATCTTCAGCTTTGTCAGCGCGTTTTTTGGCATTGACACGGTTTTCGATTTCGTTGGCAGCTTCTTTGAAGATGCTTTCATTCATATCTTCATCAACGATGGCGAGCTCACCTTTTTCGGTATTCCATTCGGGGAACCAGCAAAACTTCCAGCTCTTGGAATCATCGCCGGGAATGGTGACCACGATGGTGTAAATAATGCCGTTATTATCTTTTCCGGCTTCAACAGTATAGTTGTAGTCAGTGCCTTTTTCACCTTTGAACTGACCGAAGATCTTCTGATCGATCAACTCTCTGTTGGCACCGGCATCACACTGTTCGTAGTAAACTTCAAGAATTTGATTTTTGAAGATGAGGAAAAGAATACCGACAACGATGATGGTTGTGGCAACGACACGACCGACACTTTTCAAAATTTTAACAGCGGGAGTATCTTCCGGTTTCTTCTCTTCAGCATTTTCACCGGCAGCTTCGGTATTTTCTTCAACAGCTTCAGCATTTTCTTCAGCGGCGGCTTCTTCAGCTTTCACTTCTTCAGCTTCAACAGCGGCTTCTTCAGCTTTCACTTCTTCGGCTTCGATGACCTGCTTTTCGCAATCGGGGCAATCACTCATTTTCAAACTCCTTTTTTTGTTTTTTACACTTGCAACAAAAGTTCAAGGTGAATATAATATAACATTGATGTTTCGTATTTTCAAGCAGTTGCAGTAAAATAAATTACTTTTTACTTATTTCCTCGATTTCCAGATGCAGAAAATACTCTCCGTCAATCTTTTTCAACTTGTTATCTGCATCATTCAAGATCTGACCGACAGCACAGTCAAACTTGTCCTTATCGCCGGTCAAATCACCGGCATCGTCCAGATCGAACTGCTTTTTTATACCGTTCTGCAGAATCAAAGTCAACTCTTTTACAGCGGCATCTTCATCACCGTTACCAAGTTTGGCAATCATTTCCCGCCGGCTTTCCGGAGTAAAAGATTCCCACACAGCTTCTTCATCACCGGCGGCAACCGCACTGACAAAATTTTCTGCAAATTCCCGGCGCAACTCTCCCTCATCCGCGGAACATCCGCAAAAAAAGAGCCACAATATCGCAGCGCAAAGAATTAAAAAACGATTCCGCATTGATTTTTTCCTGTCATAAAAGTTGATAATGTCCGGAATTCTGTAATATCAAGCATAAAACTTGCAGACAAACATAAAAAACACATCTTTCAGAAACTGCAAGTGTGCGGATTGACACCGAAGCGGTTATCCGCAACTTCAGAAGCTTTGAACATAAAGAAAAGCAGAACAAACGGTCCGGCACAGGGAATCAGCACGCTGAAAATCCACAAACCGGATTTGCCGGTGTCATGCAGACGGCGCACAGTGACACCCAAAAGCGGCAAAGCCAGCCCCAGAAAGAACAGAATCAGAACAATCATACCGATGATAAAACCGATAAGCGGGATAAGCAAACTGACAATAAGATTGAAAATTCCGGCGACAACAAATCCGATAAACCACAGCAACATAAAAAGCCAATACTCTTTCCTTGAAGCCCTGCCGGAAAACACCGCATACTTTTTCAATGCCGTAAACATGGTAATCTGCTTTATACCGCTCATATCGGCAACAGGAGCTGCGGGAGCTACAGGAGCCACAGGAGCCACAGGAGCCACAGGGGCCACAGGAGCCACAGGAGCCACAGGAGCCACAGGAGCCACAGGAGCCACAGGAGCTACAGGAGCTGCAGGAGCTACAGAAGCGACCGGAACTATCGACGGTGCTACAGGAGTTACAGGAGCAATCGGGATTGCCGGTTCAACAGGGGCAGGAATCGGTGCAGGAGCAGGGATCGATACAGGGGCTGCCGGTTCATCATTTTTTGCCGCGAAATCATCTTCTGTAACTTTCTGAAAACGGGCATTGCTCTCTTCGGCGACAGCAATATCGGGGAAAAGATCTTTCAGCAGCAGATGTTCATTGGCAGCTTCATCAAAGCAATAATAAACAACATCGCTGCTGTTGGTATCGACCATTTTTATAACCCGGTAGCGACCGAGGATAACATCACCGGCATGAAACTGGCGGCTGACCATGACATTGCTGTTGACGAATTCTTCGCTTCCGGCATCTGCCATTTCCGTCGAACCGTCACGAAAGAAGAAAAATTTTCTGCCGCACACACCACAAAGATACTTGCCATTACTTTCGACCTCATACTCAAACTTGCAATTGGGACATCTGACAATCATCGGTATGTTCCTCCTTGTTTTCAATATACCCGTTTCAAATAAGATAACACGGTTTATTTTATTGTCAAGTACCGGCGGAAAAAAAAGATAGATATTTGTATGAATTTATCTCATTCAACCACATATACAACTGCGCAGCACAAGAATAATGGAATTTGTCAAATCTGACACAACCGCGAAAGCACAACGGTTTATTTTATTCCGGCAAAACGGAGCAATTGCCACCAGTCAAAAGCAGCGATACCATGATTTTCACTGCGGTGATAATAGCCCAGATATTCACCGATGGCAGAGGTTTCAAAATCAGCCGGGAACGGCACATCGGGAAATCCCGGTTTCCCGCACACTTCCCATGCCGGAGAAGCTGCTTTGCAGGAAAGATATTCCCCATAGGTATCGAACCACGGCGAATCAAATCCGGCAATCAGCAGTTTTCTCGGAGCGACCGCCGCCGCCAGCAGATGCTGGTCAAAGGTGAGCAATCGTGCCGGATTACGCTGATATTTATCGTAAGCACGGCAGTACCAGTGAGTGAATGCCTTTACCTCTGTGGCAATATTTTCGCCGAAATCCCGTTTGGCAAGAGTAACACCACCGCCGCCGCACTGGTTCGCCACACAAACCGCAAAACGTTCATCCCTCGCCGCAGCAAGCAAAGCGGCCTTTCCCAGACGGGAACAACCGGTGACGATCACATTTCCGGCATCCAGTTCCGGAAGCTGTTCCACCATATCCAGCCCCCGGGAAAGAGCCCATGCCCATGCTCCGATGGCAGTCGGATTATCGGTGCGGGTTTCATCTCTCTTGCCCCATAATTCAAACACTCCGGTATAGGCAAAAGGATTCTGCCGCAAACGCTCATCTTTTTCCACCACATCCGGTTCGGGGTCAGGGGAAACTTCGCAGTAACATGCTGTAACCACCGCATAACCGGCAGAAAGCAGAACACCGATGGGCATGACCGTATCCTGATTGGGGTCGCACATGATACCCCGGCTGTCGGGAAGCTCATAAGAGTGAGTGGCACGGTTCCACATTTCGGGAGTAAGCACTTCGGCATCGGGAATCAATTCCCGGTTGCCACGGTAGTTGAGAAAAATGATCGGCGGAACCGGTTTGGCGGCATAACGGGGACGCAGAACCAGCCAGTTGATGCATGGCCCGCTCTTATCAGCTTTGAAATACATCTGATACTGGGTGCGCACAGCGTATCCGGCAAGAGCATCGCCCTTTTCTTCAACTTTTTCAATGATCAAAGTTTCCGGAACAGGCGGCTGCTGACCAAACATTTCACTGGCAAAAATCCCGAGGATTTCCTGCCGTCTTTCTTCCCATTCTGCAGCGTTGGTCACCTTTCTGCCATCAAGAAATGTAAGCGGATCTTCAAGCGTATAGGGAGCTATTTTTTCCGAATCATAATTCGGTTCAAAATAATTCGGGCGAATATCGGGAATATTGTTCATTATAAAAAATTCCTTTTTTGATGATTGACTGCAAATCAAGCTTAATATATTGCCGAATCTCCTTTTTTCAAGCTGCAAACTGAATTTTGTAATGAATAATAGTTCAAGGAAAAAACTGACACCCCGGAAAGTTCAGCACTGCTTTCCGGGGTGTTGATTTCATGATCGTTTTATCAGATCATTTGACGTTGACCTTACCGAATTTCAGCGGGACATGGTAGCCGCCTCCGGTAAGTCCGCACCAGTCACGCCCCTGGGAGCAGACATTCAAAGTGAATGCTTCACCCTTTTTCACGCCGACAAGCTGTTCCATGGTCGCCCACGGTATAACAACCTGGAACGAGGCGATTTCGGAATTGAACACCGCTTCAGATTTCCATTGGAATGTGGATTTTATATCAGTGACTTTTTTGCCGCTGGGGAGAAAGACAGTTTTTATATCCATCTGGGTGTTGAGGGTGTTGACCACCAGCTGGGCGAAGTTTTCCGTGCCGGGTTTGCCGAGGAAAACCTCAATGCAGACATCTTTCCACACATCGCCATCCCGTCTGGTTTCCACCGATTTTCTGCCGATCTGATAGCGGACGCTGAAGTTGATGCACACGCCGCTCTCATTGACCACCAGTTTGGCGGAATCCGGACGCAGGGGGGATTTCCAGCTTTTCATCAAATCTGCCCCCTTATTCCAATCAGGAGTTGTGCCTTTCTGCATGGCGACGGCGATTTCCTGAGTCGGTTTGACATTGAGGAATTTATCTTTCATCAGAGCCATAAATTCATCATGGGTGAGACGTTCCAATTTGGCAAGATTGCCGCTTTCCAGTTTGATGATCGCACTTCCGGCGGCTTCAAAGGTGAATTCCGCCGCACTGCCGTTTTGAGTGAATTGACACCCCCAGAGATTTTGCGGAGCAAGTTTCAGATCTTTGATCACTGATTTGGAAAAATCGATTTTGGCTTTCTGCGGCACTTTTTCCGGGTTGACTGCCAGCAGCCACGCTTTTTTCCGGTCGGCGGAAACGATCACCTGAAATTCAGCGGTGGTTTTGCCGGTGATGGTGAAAGGATCTTTCAATTCCGGACCAAGCAAACCATCGGTGATGGCGGAAACCGCTTTGGTCAATTCGCAGAAGCGTTTCCATTCGACCGGGTGATCGATGGGGGAAAGACGGTGCAGACGGTTGGGCGCAAGCGATTGATTTTTTTCGGCAATTTCATACCACTGCAAACCTTTTACCCCGTGGATCAGCGGCAGAATGGTCATGGCGCACAATTCGTTGCTGTTGGGCATACGCTGATCAACACCATTCCAGCGGAATGCCTGCGCGATGAAGATCAACGGGCGGTTTTTGCCGTAAAATCTCATGTAATCAATGGTATATCCCATATCGGCGATACTGCCCCGGGTTATCGGATAATGATCCAAACTGAGTACATCGGAAACGACAAAGCAATCCCGGGAATTGGAATTGGCGGCGAAGTTCACACTGGTTACGGTGTTGGGGTGCAGAGCTTTCATCAACGCATTGAGCAGCACAAATTTGCGGTAGGTGAATTCCGGATGGTTCTCCGGTTCATCAAAAAGGTGGATGAATGCCACATTGGCGGGGTTGTAATTCAGTGAATCCCACACCTGCCGGTCATAAGAAAAGCGGTCACGGCCGCCGACCACATATTTATCCGTGCTGAAGTTCCACCCTTTCCAACGCCAGTGGGAAGTATTGCATCCGGTCTCTTTGTAGCGGGGATGATCGGGATTCAATCCGTAGCAGAGAATGGGGAAAAATGGTTTGCCGTTGACCAGAATGTTGTTGTTTTCATCGATCACTCTGCCCGGTTTGTGGTAGACCAGACCGTAATGTTCCATCATTTTTCTGGCAAACTCTTCCGGGGCGATGTCGGGATTTTCCGCCAGCAGTTTTTCACCGAAAGGTGGAACCGGTTTGATCTCCGGGACCAGGGCGGCAAGTTTCAGTGCATCTATGCTGTTGGGATCAAAATTCATATCTGCCGTAATGAGCAGTGAATCGCCCCAGCCGCCGGCTATTCCGTCGCAGTTGAGCAGAAAAACGATCTCATCTTCCGTAAATGTACCTGCCGGAGCCCACTTCAACCCCTGTTTGGGCAGCTGGAGCTTTTTATTGCCCAGCATAATGGGCAGTTGAGTAGCGCAGCTGTAGCGCAGAAAGCACTTGTAAACCGCTGCTTTGCCCGGTTTTTTGATGACAAAAGGGTATTGCATGTCATTGTACCAGATGCCTTTGCCGCCCAGTGAATTGCCGCTGGCAACCTTCCACGGTCCCTGAATATTTTCCAATTCCAGCCGGTAAGTTTCCGGGGGAATGGGGGAAACCGCAAGTTTGTTATCCGCTCCGGCTTTGCCGTAAACCCGGATTTCGTTGATATACAGCACCATCTGTTTGTAATTAGAGCAACTGATTTTGAGCATGGCACTTTTTTTGCCGACTTTTACGGTCAAAGGATATGGCTTGCTCTCTTTCATTTCACTTTGAGTTGCGACAGCCGGAGTTTCCCATATCCATTGATTTTCTTTCTTCTCAATAGTGGTGCTTACTTCCGCCTTGTCGATGAAGGCACTTTTTTGTGGGCGCTGCCAGATTTCAACATAATCAACATCACACACCCCGCCGAGATCAATGATGATGGTGATCTTTTTATCGTGGTGACTCCAATCGTAGGTGCGGATGAAGTTATTCAGCTTGCCGTCGTTGAGGATGGAACTTTTATTGTGTTTGACAAAAGCCGGGACTTCGTACCAGCCGGTTTTTTCCACAATGACCGTTGATTTTTCATTAAGGTTTTTGTCTGTGCCTTTGATCTGCTGATTTTTCCAGTATTTTCCTTCCATTTTCATGCTTTCAACCCGGTAGTTGAGCATCTCTGCACCGTATGAAAGCAACGTGAATCCGGCAATACCGGCGGCGAAAAGTTTTCTGTATATCATAACATTTTCCCTTATGTTAATAGGTGACTACCTGACCATTGATAACAACTTTGTAGAATTGTCTGGTCAGCGAATTGGGGTGATCCGGTGAAGGATAATACCACTCATCCGCTTTGACCGCTTCCGGAGTGATCTGCCGGACAGATTGATCCACCGTCAAACCATTGGCAGAACCATTGTGGATCATGGAAATATGACCGGCATCCTCATTCTTGTCTTCATTGATCACCGACCATGCCGCCCTTTCGCCATTCAGATTGACCCTTTCCGAATCGACCAGCAGCAGCATTTGCTGGGGCGGATGCCATTTGAAATAATCCGGATTGCGGTAATCAAAGTACTTGCCGGAATACATGTTGCCGTAAGTGTGGAAATAATACCAGCCGTTTTCAGCAGAAGCAGTCGCCGGAATCGGAATCGATGGACAACTGATCACATCCCGGCATCCATCCGGCAGATAACCGTTCTTGACCAGCATCGCCGCCCATGACCAGGTGGAGTTTTCCGGCTGAGCAGCAATATCACGGTTCCCGTTGCCATTGCCGTTGCGGAAATAATCCGGATAATCCTCCCGGTACTGCTGAATGGCAAGCCCGCAGTTTTTCAAGTTGGAAATACAGCTGGCACTGCGCCCGCGCTCTCTGGCACTGTTCAATGCCGGAAGCAATATCGCCGCAAGAATGGCAATTATCGCAATCACCACCAGCAGTTCGATCAAGGTAAATGAGTGTGCGGGGGACAAGGAAAACTTTTTTTCACGAGAAAAAAAGTTTTCCCTTTCCCCCGCGCCCCCTTTCTCTTTCAAAAAAAGCGGAACTTTTTGTGATGATGTTCTTTTCATGATCTTCTCCTTT
>JAZSIZ010000064.1:0-15993 GCA_045534015.1 Victivallaceae bacterium
CCAGATTGCAGGCTCGATGTGCTGTTATGAGAAAGATGTTATTGATTTTAAGGGGAATGGTCATAGCCGATAAAGAATTTGATAAAAATTTCAAAAAAATTCAAAAATCGGCTTGATTTCAAACAAACCATCTCCGTACCACTCCGTAAAAAAAGCACTGGAGCAGCAAGAGTGTCAGCGACCTGCCGGGCAGGTGCGCTCCCGTGATCCGGAGATCAGAACTTGAGCAGAGAGGGGAATTGATCCAGTTTTTCTGCCAGAGTTCCGGAATCGCATGCCGCCATGAATTCAGGATTCAACGGCAGCTGGGCGATCAGCGGCAAATTATAGGCAGTTGCCAGAGATTTTCCGCCGTCGGAAGAAAAGAGCTGATGTGCCTTGCCGCAATCCGGACAGATAAAGTAACTCATATTTTCCACAATACCGGCAACCTTGAGTTCCAGTTTATTGCAGAAATCCAGACACTTGCGGCAGTCGGCAAGAGAAACTTCCTGCGGAGTAGTCACAACAATGGCATTTTTTTCTCCGGGAATAAGCTGGCAGGCGGAAAGGATCTCATCACCGGTTCCCGGGGGGAAATCCAGCACCAGATCATCCAGTTCGCCCCAATCGGTATCTTCCAGCAGCTGTTTGATCACGCCCATTTTTGCCGGTCCGCGCCAGACAATCGCCTGATCAGGATCATCCATGAGCAAACCGACGGAGAGAAATTTCAGATTACCCATCGGCAGCGGAATGATACCGGCTTCTTCGGAGTAATCAAGTTTTTTGTGAGTAACGCCCAGAATCGTGGGCAGACTGGGTCCGTGGAAGTCACAATCCAGCAGACCGACTTTGCGCCCGGATGCAGCCAGCTGCAATGCCACTGTAGCTGCCACCGAACTTTTACCGACCCCGCCTTTACCGGAAAGTACCAGTATTTTACGGGAGATCAGAGCCATTTTTTTTGCGAGTTTATCTTCACCGCAGGAGCCGCATGACGAACAGCTTCCGCAGGAACCGCTGCAACCTTCAGCCATTTTTCCGATCCTTTATATGTATAATTATTTGAGAAGTTCCAGCGCGCCGGCAACGATCTTTTCACCGACGGTACGATCTGCCAGAGTGCGGGAAGGACTGGTTTCATAACCGCCGTTGCCGTAGTGCTGTTTCATACCGACATAGCCGATTTCACCCATTCCCAGACCGGCAAGTACGGTCATCGGATATTTGGAACCGGCACGGATTGCCTCACCCAGTTCAATAAAAGGTTCGCAGGGCAGAGAAACGACAGCAAGATCTTCACCGAAAGCGATCATGATCTGACGCTCGACACGTTTTTCAGTGATGGGATTTTCACGGCAGCCGATCGCCATTTCAGCGAAAAGTTTTTTGACTGCCGGCACACCGCGGGCAATATCTTCGCTGGTGAAATCCCTGCCTTCTTCCATCACGGCATCTTTGTTTTCCTCGTACACCTTTTTGGCTTCGGCATACTCTTCATCAGTCAGCTGCAAATAGGGAGCTTCAAATTCGCCGGTCTTGACGGTAATGGCTGTATTTTCCTGTTTTTTCAGCTGATAAAGAGCTGCGAGGATGACTCCGGCATAACCTTTACCGATGCGGCAGGCTTCTTCATAATCAGTCTGGGCACCGGGGGCATTGACGTTGAAGTGGTTGATATTGCCCTGCGGAGCGATAATGGTCATCACCGGCAGATCGAAACCGACTTCCTGCTGGATGGCTTTTTCCATTCTGCCCGGCCAGTCGGCAGAAACGATGTCACCGCCGATGGTATCAGTGTGGTTGGAAATATTGGCGATCAGCAGTGCCGGACGGTCGAATTGACGGATCTCCATCAGGATGATTTTCGGATCGATCCCGCCCTCGGGACGGACAATATCCGGATTGAATTTTCCCGGGTTGGTGACCGTTTTGCCGTTTTTCATGATATAGCGGCGGTTGAAAGCCAGCGTGGTGCATTCCGTTTCAGCGGTATACAATTCAGCCGGGGCAAGAGATGCATAAGCCTGTTTGATGGCAGTAATGCTCTGCTCTTCGAGCAATTCCATATACGCAGGATCAGCATTGTCATCAAAAATCTTTCCGGAGTAGGGGCCGGTATGAGTGTGAGTGGCGCAATAGAGAATTTTGTAAGCCAGAGGAGAACCCTCTTTTGCCAGTCTGGCATCCAGATCACGGAGAAATTTCGCATCAAGAATACACAGATCGTAGGAAAGGATCGCCGTCACTTCACTGCCGGTACGGAAAACTGCCGCTTTGACAGAAAGCCGGTCGAAAGCACCTTTATTTGGACGGGGGTTGAAATATCCGCAGAGCGGAACACCGATTGCCGGAGTGATGTCACACCGGGCAAAACCGAATTCAAGATTACTCATAGTAAAATCCCTTTATGAATTTGATAAGAGTTGTATTGGCTTTAATATAGCACGGCGCAAAAGTTTTTTCAACCCGTTTCACCGGTGCTGATCGAGCATAATATTCTCTATGTCGCAGGCGATCTGTTTTTTCAGCTCTTCCGGTGAAGCAAATCTGCGTTCCTGCCGCAGAAAACGGTGCAGTGTCACACTCAATTTTCTGCCGTAAAGCGAACCGTCAAAACCGATCAGGTGTATTTCCACCCGGTGCAGACCATTGCCGAATGTGGGAGCAATACCGATATTCAGTGCCGCCGGATAAAGTGTACCATCCAGAAAAACAGTGCCGCTGTACACTCCATTGGGAACCATTACTCCGGCAGAGACCTTTAAATTGGCTGTGGGAGCGGCAAGTTTATCCGTGGCGATATGGAAACCGTGTTCGACCACTCCGCTCAATTGATACCCTCTGCCGAGCATGCGGGCGGCAAGTGCCAGATCACCGCTGCCGGCAGCCCGGCGGATCGCCGATGAACTGATCACCTGACCATTGATCTCCACTTCTGTAACAGCATCCAGTGACCACCGGTTTTCTTTGCAGAATTTTTCCAGCAGTTTCCGGTCGCCGGAACCGTTTTTACCGAAACGCCAGCAGTTGCCGACAGCGATACCGCAGATATCCAGCTCCTGCAGCTGTTGAAGTTCACACAAGAAATCTTCCGGCTCCAGAGCCGCCACTTCCGGGGTGAAGCCGATAAACCCCACCGCATCGGCACCGGCTTCCAGCAGCCGCTTTTCCCGCTCGGCGGTGCTTATCAGCAGTGAGGGAACTTTTCCCGGGGAAACCAGCATTCTCGGATGTGGATCAAAACTCAATGCGACGACCACTGCCCCGCTTGCCAGAGCCCTCTCTTTTGCCCGGCGGATTATCTGCTGATGACCAAGATGGACACCGTCAAAAACTCCGATTGCTGCAATTACGCGGGCATCTTTGCAATATGTGATATTTCCAAAAATTTGAACGTTTTTTTTCATCTTGTGCTGTAAGTTTTACAAACTTTCTCCTGAAAAAAAAAAAAAAATAGCTTGTTAAACGATTTGTTCAGTGATATATTATACACCGGCTAAAGTAAAAAGTCAAAGGCAGGATCGCATGAAAACAGTATTATATCCCGGATCGTTTGATCCATTCACCAACGGTCATCTTGATCTGGTTGAACGTGCCGGATTACTTTTTGACCGGGTCATTGTGGCAGTGGCAGTCAATGCGGCAAAATCCCCGATATTCTCCATGCAGGAGCGTTGTGATCTTATCCGTCAAAGCTGTGCTTCTCTGGAGCATGTGGAAGTGGTTGCCATCGACGGTCTTCTGGTTGATTCTCTGGAATATTACGGTGCCGATGCAATTTTGCGCGGCTTGAGAGCATTTTCCGATTTTGAATATGAGCTGCAAATGGCACTGCTCAACCGCAACCTGAAAAACCGCTGTGAAACCATCTTTATGATGCCGACATTAAAGAATTCCTTTGTCTCTTCTACTTTGATAAAAGAGGTCGCCCGGCTGGGTGGAAATTTTGAGGAATATGTGCCTGCACCTGTTGCACAGGCTCTTAAAATAAAATTGGGAGTAAAACAATGAAAAGTTCTCTTCTTGCTAAAGCTGGTGCGGTTTTGGAAGCGGTTTGTTCAGTTGATCACCCGGTAGCGATCAAAGAATTGACCAAAATTCTGGGACTGCCGCTGCCGACAGTCAGCCGGTTGTGCGCCGATCTGGTGGAAATCGGTCTGCTGGAAAAAACCGATTATCACCATCTGGTTCCGGGCATTGCCCTCGTCCGCTTCGGCGACCGTGCCAAACAGCTTTCCCCGCTGATCGAAAATCTGGCATGCCCGGCAAATGATTATGCCGCACTTTCCGGTTTGAATGTGGCGGTTTACGGTTTCGACCGGAATACCTTTTTCCACATTTTCAGCTGTCACCAGAACAACCCCGTACAGGATGCCCTGCGCTACACCGGAGCTTTTCTGGTACTTATGGTCGCCGCCGGCATCCAGCCCGAGGAGGCAAAAAAGCTCATCGCTGCCAAATATCCGGATATGCCGATCACGGAAAAAGTGATCTGCGACCGGGAGTTTGAAGTGGTGCAGAAGCAGAAAATACTCACCCGCATGAATCCCAACCGGAAATGGATGATCACCATGCCGTTTTCCTACGATGGTATCGTCTGCTCCCTTTCCTGCTACGGTCAGGGCAAAGAGGAGCGCACGATGGAAGCGGAACTCTTTGAAATTTCCAAAGTCCTTTCCCGTATCCGCACCGGACTTGACCGCATCGGTAAAGGTGAGGAATAATTCCGATGCAGAAAGTGGCAGAGTTTATCAGGAAACACGCCGACTGCACTGCGGCAGTCGCACTCTTTTTGATAACTCTGTTCTTTTTCTCCCCGGGATTGAATTTCGATCCGCTGACGCTGGATACATCCTCCTATATCGGCAACTCATATCTGCTTGCTCCAAGCTGGGAAAATTTTGTCTATCACCTGAAAACTCCGGTGCTTGACCTCTATTCCCCGCTGGTGATGCACTCATTTATGCTGGACTACTGGATATGGGGTGAGGATCTGCTCACCTGGGGCGGAAGACTGCACAATATCATTCTCCACGCCGCCAATGCAGCACTTTTTTTCATTCTGCTGCGGAAATTGAAATTCAACCGTATCAATCCGGAAAATCCGGTCACGATCCCGTTACCGGCGGCAATTTTCGGAGCCTTGTGCTTCGCTCTGCATCCGCAGCGGGTGGAATCAGTCATCTGGGTGGTGGAACGCAAAGATGTACAGGTGCTTTTTCTGGGATTGACAAGTACACTGCTTTTCCTTTACAGTTGCCGGAAAAACAATTTACTGCTCTCCATCGCCGGAGCGGTTCTTTTCCTGCTCTCTTTCGGTGCCAAGCCGGTACTGCTCTTTCTGCCGGTGATACTGCTGATCGGTTACTGGATGTGCGAAAGCAGATTTGAATGGAAAAAGATCCTGAAACTGCTCTGCCCTTATCTGATCGCCGCATTGGCATATACGGTCTTTAATTCGATGCAGTTGAGCGATGTTGCCGGTGGCAGTGCCGCCGGAATGTTTTCCGCAGAAAGATTGAATATCGTCAATCTGAATTGCACCAACTACTTTTTCAAAACGCTTCTGCCGCTGAATATCCAGCCGCTCTACCCGGTTTTCACCATGGATAATTCCATGCTGATACAGTGCATTCTTTTCTGGGGCATGGTGCTTGCCGCACTGGTTTCGGGCATTGTACGCTGGAAATACCGTCACCAGATACTTTCATTGTGGCTGCCTTTACTGGTGTCATTCGGCATAGCCCTGCTGCCGATGGCAGGATTCCGCAGTATCGGCAACGTAGAATTTGCCGACCGCTACAGTTATTATCCGTCGTTATTCATCTGCCTTGCGGCAGTGGTGGCATACACTTACATCGCCCCCCGCCGGGACATCTGGCAATTTGCTTTCTGGGCATACACATTTCTGATCGTTGTCCTCGGTTTCTGTTATCTGCAAAACTGGCAGAGCAAAGAATCTTTCATCAATGCCGCTCTTATCCAGAAAGAAAACTCTCATCCGGATGCCTTGCGGCTGGCAGCATGGCACAGTTTTGAACAGAAAGAGTTCCAGCAGGCACTTATCTTTGCCGGACAATCCCTTGAGCGCGCTCCGGAAGTCCGCAGAAAAGAAGCTGAACTTTATCTGCTGGGCATGCAGGGCATGGTCGCACTGGAAAACAATGATCCCCGGGGAGTGCTGTTGATCGATCAGGCGATAACCTCTCCTGATTGGGCAACGTTGCGCTTCAGCAGTCCGGGTTTTGCCGAAGCAGTGCTTTTGAAAGCCGCAGAGATCCATTTGCTCATGGGTGATTTCCAATTCGCCCGGGCATGTTACATTGCTCTATCTGAAATTTCCATGGGGAGCAATCCGGTAAGAGAATTGAGTTTCCGTGCCTACGCCGCTTATCTGGCAAAGGATTATGCCGAAGCGGAAAATTTGACCATTCAGGCTCTGGAAAAATCACCCGATGATCCGGTTCTGCAAAAAGATCTTGAAGATTACCGGAAACTTAAAAACTCTCCTGCAGCAGAAGCATCGAATTGAGGAACTGGCGGTCTTTGTCACTGCCGCGGTAAACCGGAAGCCTTGACTCATCCAGTTTGGCCCGGTAGAACCACTTGCGCCACTTCCACAAATTTTCTGCGGTCGGATTTTTTTCATAAGCCGCCTGCGCCTGTTGCAGTTGACGGCAATCAATATTCAATGCATAAGATGCCGCAATAAAAAGCACTTCATAGCCGATACCGTCAACTCTGAAATGGGGATCTGCCAGTTTCTGCCGCTGGATCTCTGCGGGCATAAGACAGAAAACTCCGGCGATCTGCAATGCTTCAGCAGGGTCTTCGCTCACCGGAACGGCTGTGACCGCCGAAAAATTTTTCATCTCCTCCGGTGCCGCCAGAGTGATATGTGCCAATTCGCCGTAGGGGATATTGCCGCAAAGCTGGCTCAATTCGCTGTCAACTTCCATCGCCCGCTGCTGTTGCCCGGCACTTTTCCATACCACACTGTCAAGAAACTGCTTTTCAGCGATCAATGATGCCGTCCGGAAACGGAGAGTGCCGCTGCGCATATTGCGGATGAACTGCGCCGGATCATGGACAAAAAGAATATTGCACGATTCGACACACTGCCACAGCATTTCGATGGAAACCTCCCATGCCTTTTCCGCAGGATTTTCCCGGACAAACGCCGCCAGATCCGGCAGTTTCTGATGCAGTGCGCCACGGTATTTAGCCTGTGACAGATTGCTCAATGCATCCGCAGTTTCCCCTTCCAGATGGCGGGAAACGGCGGCACTCTGCCACTTATGCAAAGGCGGCAGAATATCATTTTCAGCCAACTTGATAAAGTGACACCCGGAAATCAGTATGATCACCGCAGCGGCGAACAACACTTTTATCATTGAAAGCTGTTCTCCTCTGCGGGGAATGCACCGTTTCTCACATCATCCGCATAATTTTTCAAAGCTCCGGTGATGATCTTGCCGGCTTCGACATACCGTTTGGCATGTTTGGGTTTGAATTCCATCAATCCCAGCAAATCGGTGATCACCTGCACCTGACCGGAACAATATTTGCCCGAACCGATACCGACAGTCGGTATCTCCAATGCTTCAGTGACTTTTTTACCGAGAGCTTCAGGAATGCACTCCAGTACCACGGCAAAAGCCCCGGCTTCCTGTAACGCCAGAGCATCTTTCAGAACTTTTTCCGCACTTTCCTCATCCCTGCCGACGATCTTGTAACCGCCGCACACCTGGACTCTCTGCGGCATCAGCCCGATATGCCCCATCACGGGGATACCTGCCCCGGTCAGTTTGCCGACCAGATCGGCATATTCGGCACCGCCTTCAAGTTTCACCGCATCCGCCCCGGTGGTCTTCATCGCCATTCCGGCATTGTGCATGGCACGCTCGACACTTTCCTGATAACTCATGAACGGCATGTCAAAAACCACAAATGCCTCCGGTGCCCCGCGCCGTACCGCCGCAGTATGAGCAAGCATATCATCCATCGTCACCGGCAGAGTATTTTCATACCCCAGTTGAGTCATTCCGACCGAATCCCCGACCAGCATGAAATCGATCCCCGCTGCCATGCAGAGGCGGGATTGTATAGCATCATAAGCAGTACTCATCACCAGTTTTTCACCGGCATGATACCGCTTCATCAATGTTGAAACTGTGATTTTTTTCATAACGACACCCTTTTCAGAAAAATTCAATTGGTTCCATACAGCAATATAAGATAACCCCGGAAATAATGTTTTTCAATAAATAGTCCATCAAAATTGCATTTTCATACTTGATTTGAAATCGAAAAAGAGTTATTTTAATCGCGGTAAAACCAATCATCATATTGCAGACAGGAGGTTTTTATGCTGCACAAAAAAGATTTTGCCATTACGACACTGGGAGAATGCACCATTCCTTCTCCGATAGCCGACATGACATTTGTCAATGACAGCGAAACGGTCTGTTACTACAGCGATGCAGCGGAGATCACCGGATTCATCAACCGTGGCGAAGAGATACCGGCTTTTGAAAAAGCCGGACCACGGGCAAAAATCTATCACAATCCGGCATGGTGCCGTGCCGCCATTCTCACCGCCGGCGGACTTTGTCCGGGACTCAATGATGTGATCAAATTTCTTACTCTTTCCCTCACCAGAGATTACGGCGTCAACGATATTTACGGGCTCCGTTACGGATACAGGGGTTTGAATCCAGCACACAACCTTGCTCCGGTGCGGCTGACTCCGGACGTGGTCGATGATATTCACGACAAAGGCGGCTCGATCCTCGGCTCCAGCCGGGGCAGCGAAAATGTGCCGCTGATGGTCGATTCCCTCAAACAGCTCGGCATCAACCTCCTTTTCTGCATCGGCGGTGACGGAACCAGCCGCTGCGCCCATGATGTGGCAATGGAAATCAACCGCCGCAATCTCCCCATCAGCGTGGTGGCGATCCCCAAAACGATAGACAATGACATCAGCTTCATCGACCGCACATTCGGCTTCAGCACTGCAGTGCGCACCGCCGGAGAATTTGTCAGCGGCGCACATAATGAAGCACAGGGAGCTTACAATGGTCTTGCCCTGATCAAAGTCATGGGCAGAGACAGCGGATTCATCGCCGCATACACCACGCTTGCCAATCCTTACATCAACTACTGTCTCATTCCGGAAGAACCTTTCTCTCTCGACGGCAAAGACGGCAACAAAGCCCTGCTGCCCAATCTGATGGAACGTATGAACAAGAAACACCATGCCGTCATGATCGTGGCGGAAGGTGCCGGACAGAACCTTTTCAATAACGCTGAAAAACAAAAAGATGCTTCCGGCAATCTCCTGCACCATGATATAGGTGTGCTCCTGAAAGATGAGATCAAACGTTACTTCAAGGAACACAATGTCGAATTGAATCTGAAATATTTCGATCTCGGCTACACCATCCGCAGTGTCCGCGCCGAAGGCGAAGATGCCGTATTCTGTGCCACCCTCGCCCAGAGTGCCGCTCACGCCGCCATGGCGGGCAAAACCGATGTGATGGTCGGTCACTGGGCAGGGGCATTCACCCATGTTCCGATCGCTCTGGCAACCAAACAGCGCAAAAAACTTGACCTGCACACCCCTTTGTGGAACTGTGTCGAATCCCTCACCTGTTTTTGATGCCTTTTTGAGCCTTGCTGCGGCTTATTACGCCGAACAAGGCTCTTTTGCGGTGCTCCGTGTTTTTCTTGCGGAATATCCGGGAGACCGGGGATGATCCGGAAAAAATCAAAAGAAAATCAAAAATACATCTTGAAAAAAACAGTGCAACGGTGTATGTTATAGGAAATACCGGAAGTGTATTGCGTTTTCCGTGCGGCATCATTCCACCGCCCGCACTCAAAACAGCTGCTGCCGGAAGACGATGACAAGCTTAGTTTGTGCGGCGTCACCATGGTTCCTGACCATTTTTTGGAAGGGAAAGGATGGTTACGCACCTTTTTGCGTCCCCGGATACCGGAGACAGTTAAAAAGAGAAGTAAACGAAAGTTGCTGTAAGTAAAAACTGTTAATGAACTTAAGCAAACAGGAGATTTTACAATGAAAGTCAGAGCGTCGGTGAAACGCAGATGTGAATTCTGCCAGATCATCAAACGTAACGGCAAGATCCGGGTCATTTGTTCCCGCGATGCTCGCCACAAGCAGTGCCAGGGCTGATGCCCCGCAAAAGGTATTTCTCAAAAGGTTAATTATAGAAGGATAAAAATCATGCCCCGTATCATTGGTGTGGACATCCCCGGAAACAAGCGCATCGAATATTCTCTGCGCTACCTCTACGGCATCGGTCCGGCTAAAGCGTTGGAAATCATCGAAAAAGTCGGTATCGATCGCGATCTTATGGCAAAAGACCTGACCCAGGATCAGATCGCCGCCATCACCAAAATGCTTCAGGACGATCTGCTGGTCGAGGGTGACCTCCGCCGCGCCGTCGCCGCTGACATCCGCCGCTTGCAGCAGATCAACTGCTATCGCGGTATCCGTCACCGCCGCAACCTGCCCTGCCGTGGTCAGCGTACCAAAACCAACGCCCGTACCCGTAAAGGTAAAAAGGTTACAATCGGTGCTATCCGTGACAAAACTCAGCGTCGTCTCGCCGCCAAAGGCTGATAAACAGGCAGCCTGAGTTAATGCAAGTAGAATAAACAAATCAATTTGGAAAGTATAGAAAAAATGGCTGAAGAAGTGAAAGTTGCGGAAGTCACCGCTCCGGAGGCGGAAACCGCCGCTCCCGTCCAGAGACAGCGCAGCAAAAGCGGTCGCTATATTCCCAGCGGTATTGCCTACATCCTGGCTACCTTTAACAATACAAAAGTCACCTTTACCGATCTGCACGGCAACGTGATCAGTTGGTCAACCGGCGGCAAAAACGGCTTCAAGGGTTCCCGTAAGAGTACCGCCTATGCCGCACAGGTCATCGCCGGTGATGCTGCAAAAAAAGCCATGCTGCTCGGCATGAAAGAAGTTGAAGTCCGTATCAAAGGCCCCGGCGCCGGTCGTGAGTCCGCCGTCCGTGGTATTGCAGCTGCCGGTATGGAAATCAGCGTGATCAAAGATACCACGCCGGTTCCGCACAACGGCTGCCGTCCCCCGAAACGCCGCCGCGTCTGATGAATATGGTGCGGTACGGAGGGTTTCCGTACCGTACTGAAAACAAGATGCAGCAAGTTTAGTTGAATAAGTGTCCGCTGCGACACAAGCAATTTTGGAGGATAGAGTTATGAGTTCATCAATCGGTTTCCCGATGCCCAAGTCGCTCGTCGTTGACGAAACGACCGAGACCCCGACTTATGCGAAGTTTACCGCCCAGCCGTTCCAGCGTGGTTTCGGTCACACTCTGGGTAATGCTTTGCGCCGGGTTCTCATGTCGTCTCTTGATGGTGCGGCTATCTCATCAGTGCGGATCGATAATGCAAAACATGAATTTGATTCTCTCGACAACGTCGTTGAGGATATCACCGAAATCGTACTCAATCTGAAGTGTGTCAAACTCAATATCCATGCTGAAGGTCCCAAAACTCTGGAGATCGTCAAGGATAAAGCCGGTGCCGTTACCGCTGCCGACATTGTCTGCGACAGCACTGTTGAAGTGCTCAATCCGGAACAGCTGATCTGCACGCTGGATAAGGATAAAAAATTTCACGCTGTCATCGAAGTGATCACCGGCCGTGGTTATCTCCTTGCGGAAAACAATCCGGCTCCGCGCACTATCGGTACGATTCCCGTTGACTGTCTTTTCTCACCTGTCACCCGTGTCAACTATCAGGTTGGTGCCGCCCGTGTCGGTGAAGAAACTGAAATGGACAGTCTGGAACTGGAAATCTGGACCGACGGCAGAATTTCCCCCCGCAATGCGATGGAAGAAGCCGCCCGGATCCTGCGTGACCATCTGCAGCCCTTCATGGGTTCACAGGTTCAGGAAAAGAATGTTGTCCTGACCGAAGAAGAAGAAAAACAGTTCAAAATGCTGTCGCAGGATGTGGAAGTCCTTGACCTTTCCGTCCGTGCAATGAACTGCCTCAACAGCGCGAATATCAAACTGGTCTTCGAGCTGTGCAACAAGACTGAAAGCCGGATGCTGAAATACCGCAACTTCGGCAAAAAGTCACTGGATGAGATCAAAGAAAAAATTGAAAAGCACGGTCTTGAGCTGGGAATGACCCTCAGCGACCGGCTGCTCGCCGCTCTTGAAGCGGAAGCCGCCAAAGTGAGAGCCGATGCAGAGGAGAGTAATTAATCATGCGTCATAAAGTCGCCACTTTCAAAATCGGTCGTTCCGGTGCCCATCGCCGGGCGATGCTCGCCAACATGGCGAACAGTCTGTTCATCAACGGTCAGATCGAGACTACCCTCGTCAAAGCCAAAGAACTGCGCCGCTTCGCTGAAAAGCTCATCACCACCGGTAAAAAAGGTGACATCCACAGCCGCCGTCTGGCTTTTGCCAAACTCCGCAGCCGTGATGCTGTCAAAAACCTCTTTGACGTGGTTGCTCCGGCTTATGCTGAACGCAATGGCGGTTACACCCGTATCTACAAACTGGGTTTCCGTCGCGGTGATGCTGCCGAGATGTGCCTGATCCAGCTGGTCAAAGATGAAGCCAAATAAGTTAACGCTTATTTCAGATCATCCCAAGCAGATTCACCGTAAAAAGTGAATCTGCTTTTTTTACCGAGGAAAACAAAAAATGAGTGAAATCAGCAAACTTGTCCCGCAGAAGGTGTGGGAGATTTTCGATTTGATCTGTTCCATCCCCCATATTTCCAAGCATGAAGCACTTCTGGCGTCAAAACTGGAAAAACTTGCAAAAGATGCCGGATTGGAAGTAATTCAGGACATTACCGGCAATCTGATCATCAAACGCCCGGCGGCACCGGGATTTGAGAATGCCCCCCGGATAATCATTCAGGCGCACATGGATATGGTTCCGGCGAGCAATGGAGAATTTGATTTTATCAATTGTGCCATCACACCTTATATTGAAGATGGCTGGGTGAAAGCCGAAAATACAACTCTGGGTTCGGATAATGGTATCGGCGTGGCACTTGCCCTGTCGATTATCATGGATAAAGATTACTCCTGCGGAGCGTTGACAGTGATCCTTACAGTGGATGAAGAAGCCGGAATGTCCGGAGCCCGCAATCTTGCCCCGGAATTTTTGCAGGGCAAATATCTGCTCAATCTCGATGGCAGTGACAATGGATTCTGTATCGGTTGTGCCGGAGGAGCCAGACAGGAGACAACTTTCACGCCGGAATTTACTGCTGTACCGGCGGGGAATGCGGTAAAAATCACACTCAACGGTCTTCCCGGTGGACATTCCGGATCATGTATCCATGAAAACCGGGGCAATGCGCTTAAATTTCTGGCGGAATTCCTTGACCGGCAGCCGGAGATCAGTCTTGCTTCAATTACCGGCGGAACCGCAGATAACGCCATACCGTACTTTGCGGAAGCAACCGGAGTTTGCGATAAGAGCATTGATGAATTGCAGAAACTGGCAGATGCTTTTGTGCTTACGATCAAAGCAGATTGCCCCAATGCCAAAGATATGACATTGACAATCTCCGGCAGTGACATGCCCTCAAAAGTGTGGACGGGAAAATTTGCCGGAGATCTGTTGAGTGCCATGATCCTTGTGCCGAATGAGGTGATCGATTTCAATGATGAACTCGGTATTCCCCAGACCAGCAGCAATCTGGCAACGATCCGCACGCAGGCAGATAAAATCGTCATCCGCACCAGCCAGCGGAGCATGTCGGATGAGGAACGGGATAATATATGCGGTGTGATAAAAGTGCATTTTGCTCTTTTCAACGGTGTAAGCGAGCTGGGTGATGTCTATCCGGCGACACCGACGAAAACCGACTCTCAACTGCTGAAAACAGCCATGGCATGTGTTGCTGAATCAGGGAAAAAATCTGTTGCGCCCTATGCAATACATGCCGGTTTGGAATCCGGATGGTTTTTCCGTAAAAATCCCGCTCTGGAGATCATCACCTGCGGACCGGAACACACCGGGTTCCACACTCCGGATGAAAAGTTGAATATCGCTTCAGTGGGAGAATTTGACCGGTTCCTGCGCACATTGATTCTGAAACTGGTTGAATAAAACAGCTTTCCGGCGTGAAATAAAACGCTTGGGCTGTCATTGATAGCTGCGGCAAATTCAGAGTTACTTACAGCAAGTCAACGTCAGGACACCTTGCGTTGACTTGCTTTTTTTTACGGCACTCCGGTCATGCTTCATGATCCGGTTATACTTGCGATCTTTTATGCCGCAGAATGATTCAGTGCAGCCGGCGGTACAAGTTCTCTGCGGCATCAAGGATATCAGGAGTAAGTTTACCCCATTTGTTGACATCGACAAAAATAATTCTGTCGTTTTTTACTGCGGAAAGGGAATTCAGAAGTCCGGATCCCAGATCGTGCCGGGCAATATTTTCCGGGACACCGGCAATGATTATAAGCTGCGGATCTTTCTGATGGAGGAATTCCGGACTTAAGATAAAATAGCCGCTTCCGGCATCGGCGGCAATATTTTTCACTCCGGCAAGTTCCATTGCTCCGGTGATAAAAGTGTCTTTTCCGCAGCTGATCAATGGAGCTGTACCGAAAAGAATAACCGCATCTGTCAATTTTTCTCCGGCACTGCGCCGGTGCAGCCGGTCAAGTTTTTCCTCTGCTGATGCGGCTTTTTCCTCTGCACCGGCAATATTCAGCAGTTCCCCGAGTTTCCGCATGTTATCCGGCAGGGAATCGATATTTCCGGTATCCAGAAATTCAGTTTCCACCCGGCAACGCTGCAAAATTTTCCAGTTCGCTTCAGGATGCTTCACATCACAGATCACCAGTCTGGCTCCACTCTGAACCACCGCTTCCGGAAACGGTCTGCCCATGTCACCAACTGCCACCAGATGCTGAACTTCCGGAAAATAACAGGCTGAACTTCTGCCGCAGAGCCGGTCTGTACCACCGAGAAAAATAACCAGCTCTGTCACCGAGGGAGAAAGCGAAACCACCTTTCCATCTGAAAATACCGGAATACAGTCAGAACATGCCAGTCCCAATGGTATGCACAATGCGATCAGCAGCAATTTTTTCATTTTGTCTTTTTCAACCTGAATAATTCCATAACTTCATCAGCATCACTGCCGCCGAACCAGCCGAAATCAGCTTCCGCCCCATAGGTCGCAGGTCCATTGAAATCCGCATGTCCATCTGCCCAGCAGATCGCCACACTCCCATTGTGCCGGAAATGCATCGTTGAGGTGGGCGACCAGCCGCCGGGTTCATAAGATGGACTGCCGTAAGGAGCTTCCAGAGAGTAGTTTTCCATCAATTTGCCGCTGCTCACAAAACCGGAATCACCAAACATGATGGTCTGGGATGGTGCAGTCAATTCACTGCTCTTTGCCCCCATATTCACCGTCCAATCGCCCCGGGCAAAACCGATCGGCTGACTGTAGCCGTAACCGCCGGTGCCGTAATTTCCGGCACTGTATTCCCCGACTTCATCCGGATTGACAAAAATCGCAGACGGACACGAGCGCACACCTTCAGAATGTCCCAGATATTCATTCAAGCCGCCCTCGTTGGTCACATCACCCCACGATCCTTTGAATTTGCCGCACCAGTAAATTTTCTGAATATTATCCGCCGCAAAAATAAAATATTCATCATTGCCCTGGGCATAAAGCAGATTCGCTGTCCCCAGCTGACGGATATTGCTCTGACAGCTCGCCATCCTGCCCCTCTCCCGGGCAGAATTGAGCGCAGGAAGCAGTATCGCCGCTAAAATAGCAATAATAGCAATGACCACCAGCAATTCTATCAAGGTAAATGAGTGTGCGGGGGACAAGGAAAACTTTTTTTCACGAGAAAAAAAGTTTTCCCTTTCCCCCGCGCCCCCTTTCTCTTTCAAAAAAAGCGGAACTTTTTGTGATGATGTTCTTTTCATGATCTTCTCCTTT
>JAZSIZ010000066.1:0-49885 GCA_045534015.1 Victivallaceae bacterium
CTTATTGCTCGCCCTCCGCTCATCCTCGCAACTTTTGTTGCTCGGCTTTTGCTCTTAACGGGCAAAAGTATATTCGCATACGGGCTGCGCGCTCGGCGGCAACCGCCTCGCACCCGTGTGTTTAATATACCACAGTGGGCATCAAAAATGTGGCATTTGCTTGCAAACAGAACGCCCGCAGACTGCACGCTGCGGGGTGTGGGGTGCAACCCCACCAAGGGCGACAGCCAGCATTGTGCTGATGAGAAGATTTTGAGAATTTTTTGGGATTTTTTTGAGAAGCTTTGAGAAAACACAATCTCTCATAAATTCTCACAACCTCTCATAAATTCTCACCATCTCTCACAAAAACGCCCGCTTGCAAACAGAACGCCTGCAGACTGCACGCTGCGGGGTGTGGGGGGGCAACCCCACCAAGGGCGACAGCCAGCATTGTGCTGATGAGAAGATTTTGAGAATTTTTTGGGATTTTTTTGAGAAGCTTTGAGAAAACACAATCTCTCATAAATTCTCACCATCTCTCACAAAAACGCCCGCTTGCAAACAGAACGCGCGCAGACTGCACGCTGCGGGGTGTGGGGTGCAACCCCACCAAGGGCGACAGCCCGCATTGTGCTGATGAGAAGATTTTGAGAAGATTTTGGGATTTTTTTGGGAATTTTTTGAGAGACTTTGAGAAAACACAATCTCTCATAAATTCTCACAACCTCTCATAAATTCTCACCATCTCTCACAAAAACGCCCGCTTGCAAACAGAACACCCGCTGACTGCACTCTGCGGGGTGTGGGGTGCAACCCCACCAAGGGCGACAGCCCGCCAGAGCCATTCCAAACAGAACGCCCGCAGACTGCGCAACTTACCCCGCCCGCTTGCAAACAGAACACCCGCAGACTGCACAACCACTATCGGGGGTTCGGGGGCGGAGCCCCTGACAAGGGCGACAGCCCGCCAGAGCCATTCCAAACAGAACGCCCGCAGACTGCACAACTTACCCCGCCCGCTTGCAAACAGAACGCCCGCAGACTGCGCAATCGCTATCGGGGGTTCGGGGGCGGAGCCCCTGACAAGGGCGACAGCCCGCCAGAGCCATTCCAAACAGAACGCCTTTTTGGCGGGGCAGTGTGAGGTGAGGTCGGGTTTTGCAAGGAATTTCGCGAGGGAGCGTACTTTTTGTACGTGACCGAGCCGGAATTCCGCCGGCAAGGCCCGAGATCACCCGCAATGCCCCGCCAAAAAAGACATGACCTGTTGGAGGTCGTGCCAGGCGTCGCGTTTGGCAGATTCCTGACGGAGCAGGAAAGCCGGGTGAAAAGTAGGCATAACGGGGATATTGTTGTAGTTGCACCATCTGCCCCGGAGTCTTGAGATACCGTTTTGAGTATTGAGCAAAGCTTTGGTAGCAGTGGCACCGAGACAAATAATGACTTGGGGGCGAATGATTTCGATTTGTTTAACGAGGAACGGGATACACTTTTCCATTTCCTCGGGCATGGGGTTGCGGTTGCCCGGGGGGCGGCATTTAACGATATTGGCGATATAGACTTCCTCTCTGGAAAGACGCATAGCTTTGATCATTTTATCGAGCAGCTGACCGGCTTTTCCGACGAAAGGTCTGCCTGAAATATCTTCATCATGTCCGGGGCCTTCACCGATGAACATGAGTCTTGCCTGCGGGTTACCTTCACCGAAAACGATATGGTTACGCTGTGCGCAAAGAGGACAGAGCTGACAGTTATTCAAGGATTTTTTCAAGTCATCCAGAGAATCTGCCCGGATGGCAGGCGGAGTTGTTTTTGAATGAGTTTGCGTTTGAGGAGCAGCTGAATTGAGCGGAGCAGACCGGACTGGTGTCGGCGGCGGAGAAACATGAGTCTTTTGAGTTTGAGGCTCCGGAGTTGATTTGCTGACAGCCTGAAAAAACTCTTTAACATTTTCATCGGGTACGAGATATCCCGGGTGTTTTTCAGCGTTTTCCGCTAAAATTTCACATATCTGCTCGAAAAATTCCGCCATAATTGTAATAATAACTTTTATTTTCAGTTTTTGTGTACTATATTAATATAAGTGCCATATTGGCAAAATGAAAGCAGTTCCGGCAAAAAAGCCGCAAATTAACCATTTTTGGGAGAAAAGAAATGAAAGTCGTAGTTGCGTATTCCGGCGGATTGGACACCTCCGTGATCGTCAAGTGGGTCAAAGAGACATACAATGCAGAAGTGATCTGCTACTGTGCGGATGTCGGTCAGCAGGAAGAGCTGGACGGTCTTGAAGCCAAAGCGATCGCCACAGGTGCGAGCAAATGTATTATCGATGATCTGAATGAAGAGTTTGCCAGAGACTTCATCTTCCCGATGCTCCAGGGTGAAGCTATTTATGAGAACAACTATCTGCTTGGCACATCGATTGCCCGTCCTCTGATTGCGAAACGTCTGGTTGAAGTAGCCAAAGCGGAAGGTGCTGATGCGATCTGTCACGGAGCGACCGGCAAAGGTAACGATCAGGTTCGTTTTGAATTGAATGCGGCTGCGATCGATCCTACGATCAAAGTGATTGCGGCATGGCGTGATCCGAACTGGCACTTCACCGGTCGTATGGATATGATCGAATATGCCAAA
Source organism: Victivallaceae bacterium (assembly GCA_045534015.1). Lineage (GTDB taxonomy): Bacteria > Verrucomicrobiota > Lentisphaeria > Victivallales > Victivallaceae > UBA1784. Next base: position 2,617 of record JAZSIZ010000066.1, read on the forward strand.
AAGCACAATATTCCGGTCACGGTTTCAGCGAAGAAACCTTACAGTATGGATCGCAATTTACTGCACATCAGTTTTGAAGGCGGTATTCTGGAAGATCCCTGGAGCGAATTTCCGGAAGACATTGCGGTGATGACCGAGCCTTTGAGCAAGGCAGCCGACACAGCGGATGATGTGGTCATCACTTTTGAGAAAGGTATTCCGGTCAAAATCGACGGCAAAGAATACACACCTGCCAACATTATGCGTACGCTCAATGCCATCGGCAAAAAACATGCGGTCGGCAGAATCGACATTGTTGAAAACCGTTTTGTGGGCATGAAATCCCGCGGTGTTTATGAAACTCCTGCCGGTACGATCCTGCAGGCGGCTCACCGTGGTCTGGAAGAGATCACCCTTGACCGTGAAGTGATGCACTTGCGTGACAGTCTGATCCCGCGTTATGCCGACATGATCTATAACGGCTTCTGGTATGCCCCGGAACGTGAGATGCTTCAGGTGATGATCACCGAGAGCCAGAAGTTTGTCACCGGTGACGTACGGGTCAAACTTTACAAAGGAGCCTGCCATGTGACCGGCCGCCGCAGCGAATACAGTCTTTATGACGATGAGATCGCCAGCTTTGAAGGAGCGGAAGTTTACGATCACAAAGATGCTTCCGGCTTCATCCGGCTCAACGGTCTGCGTCTGCGCGTGCTTGCCCGCAGCAAACAGAAACGTTACTGATTGCAGACAGGCACATCTGTTGATGACGGAAAAATTTGACAGAATTTGCCGCCTTGAATCCGGTTGTTTGTGGCATGGATTGATCCGTGAGCAGACAACCGGAATAACGGCAGTGTGCCGTCAGCTGGATGATCCGGATACGTTATTATTTCACGACAGTCCCAAAATAAAAGCCGGGGCTGTCGGGGAGTTTTTTATCAAACGTTACAATCTGCCCGGCGGTTGGATCCAATTCAGACGGTTTTTCAAAACGGCACGGCCTTACACGGTATTGAAAGGTGCGGCGCATCTGGAAAAGTTGGGCATTCCGACACCTGAAGTAAAAGCAGCCATGACCGCCTGGAAAGGGTTGATCCGCAGGGAGTATCTGGTAACGGCACTGCTTACAGATCAGGATCATTTGATGAATAATTTTGCCCGGGAGAATCCGCCGGAAAAGACCTGGGAGGTATTGTCGGAAAAATTTCTGCCCATGCTGGCAAAACTCCATGATTCCGGTGCGCTGCACGGGGATCTGAATTTGCGCAATCTCTATCTTGCCGGGAACGGCAAAGCCGGTCTGATCGATCTGGATGGGATGAAGATCGGCAAAGCCCCGCTGGCATTGGAAAATAGAGCGCATGAAACAGCCCGGCTGGTAAGCGGTTTTCTGATTCTGTACCGCAAACTTGAAAAGTGGCAATCGCATACGATCGCCGCCTTGAAAAGTTACGCAGCGGCGACCGGAAATGTTCCGGACGAAAGCTCTACACTGGCGGTAACAGAAAAATTTATTCAACGGGCGGAAAAATATTTATGAGCATTGAAAAATTACCGGTTCTGGGGGAAAAACTCGGCATTCCCAAAAGCAAGTGGAAATTACTGCAAACGGCACTTACACACCGGACATATGCCGTTGAACATCATTTGGATTACGACAATCAGCGTTTGGAATTTCTCGGCGATGCAGTATTGGAAATAATCCATACAGAATATCTTTATCACCGTTATCCGGAACTTCCGGAAGGTGATCTGACGAAAATACGTTCTGCGTTATCATGTGAAAGTACGCTTGCCAATATTGCCCGGGAATTGGGACTTGGCAGTTATCTTTTCATCGGCAACGGGGAAAAAGAGTGTGCCGGCAATGACAGAGATTCCACATTGTGTGATCTTTTTGAGGCGGTACTCGGTGCGATGTATTTAAGCTGCGGGATGGAGCATACCAGAAAGTTTGTTTTCGACTGTTTTGAAAAAGACTTTTCCGAGCCGAAAGATCTGCTCAATGAACTGAACCCCAAAGGCAGATTGCAGGAATTTTCCCAGAGCCGCTGGCATAAGACTCCTGAATACCGTCTGCTGTCCACCAGCGGCCCGCCGCATGCGCCGTTTTATATGGTTGAAGTCTGCATAGAGCGGTTCTGTGCTTCCGGCAGCGGCAACAGCCGCAAAAATGCCGAAGTGGCGGCAGCGGCCGGAATGGTCAGATTTTTTGCCCGCCGTTTTAAATTCTGAAAGGTCATCCATGCAGATCATCGGATTGGGTACAGATATAGTGGAAACAGAGCGGATAAGCGGGGTGCTTGCCGGATTCGGCAGTCACTTCAAAGAGCGTATCTGTACAGCTTCAGAGTTGGCAGCGGCAGAAAAGAAAAAAGACCAGAATTCTTATTTTGCCGGTCGCTGGGCAGCCAAAGAGGCGGCAGCCAAAGCTCTGGGCTGCGGCATTGGATCAAAATGTGCATTTACAGATATTGAAATAAGCAATGATCATTCCGGCAGACCGGTGATGACTTTTTCCGGAGCGGCAGCGGCAGAAGCGGCAACCCTTGGAGTATCTGATATAAAAGTTTCCATAAGTCATGAAAGACATTATGCTGCGGCGACAGTCATTCTCTGTGGAAAAAATCCGCATTGACACTATCCGGCAGTGTCACTCCGGCAGTGGCCGCCGGAACATATTGCAGAAAAAAACGGCGGTGTTTTCCGGGTGTTTTTGAGGATTTTTGAAATTATCTCCCTAATAATAAAGATGATTAATCAGCCGGAAACTTGAAAAAAGTACTTTGTGATGATATGTTATAAACAGTGTAAAATTGGAAGGCTATATGAAAATTCTGCTTTTAAATGGTCCGAATCTGCAACTGTTGGGAACCCGCGAGCCGGGTATCTACGGTTCTGACACGCTGGAATCCATCGTTACCGAAGTGGTCGCTCTGGGCAGAGAGCTGGGTTGCGAAGTAGAAGCTTTTCAATCCAATATCGAAGGCGAGCTGGTTTCATTGATCGGCGGATCGCGTAAAAATGGTTTTGATGGAATTATTCTCAATGCGGCAGCTTACACTCATACATCTGTAGCTTTGCGGGATGCAATTTCAGCAGTATCGTTGCCGACCGTGGAGGTACATTTGAGCAACACTGCCAGCCGGGAGGAATTCCGGCACAAATCATTGATCGCTCCGGTGTGCAAAGGAGTTATTGCCGGATTCGGGAAAGATTCTTATTTACTGGCACTGCGGGCTTTGACCGCTGCAATCGACAAGAAATAAACTTTACATTATCATAAAGAGAAAAGGAAGTTCACCATGAATTTTGAAGAGATCCGGGAATTGGTAAAGCTGATGGATGAATATCATCTCAGTGAAGTCAAAGTTGAAAATGGCGACAACAACATCTATCTGCGCCGCGGCGACAATACCGTTGCAACGGCAGCTGCTCCGGTTATCATCCCTGCCCCCGCAGCCCCGGCAGCAGCAGCTCCGGCGGCGGTTCCGGCAGACGCTCCGGCGGCACCGGCGGTTCCGGCAGTGACGATCGATTCACCGCTGGTCGGTACATTCTACAAAGCAGCCAGTCCTGATGCTGCTCCCTTTGTCCAGGTCGGCGACCGGGTAAATCCCGACACCACGCTCTGCATTATCGAAGCGATGAAGGTCATGAATGAGGTCAAGGCTGAAAAATCCGGTGTGATCAAAGAGATCCTGATCGAAAACGGTCAGCCGGTCGAATATGGTCAGCCGATGTTTGTTCTGGAGTAAAAACCCCGCCGCACACTGTGTGCAGAGGAGATATTTGATATGTTCAACAAAGTAATGATCGCCAACCGTGGAGAGATTGCGGTGCGGATCATCCGTGCCTGCCGTGAACTCGGTGTCAGGACAGTGATGGTCTATTCCAAAGCAGATGCTGACAGTCTGCCGGTAAAAATGGCAGATGAAGCTGTGTGCATCGGCGCACCTCCGCCGGGGGAAAGCTATCTGCTTATTGAAAGATTGCTTACAGTTGCCGCAATTTGTGATGTGGATGCCATCCATCCGGGTTACGGATTCCTTTCTGAAAATCCGTATTTTGCCGAAGCCTGCCACCGTCATGGGATCGCTTTTATCGGACCGACTGCGAAAGCGATGAAAGCTCTTGGTGACAAAGCTGTTGCCCGGGAAACCATGCAGAAAGCCGGAGTCAAAACCACTCCCGGCAGTGACGGCGTTATCAAGGATGAAAAAGAGGCTCTCAAATGGGCAAGAAAACTGGGTTATCCGGTCATTGTCAAGGCAGTTGCAGGCGGCGGCGGCAGAGGTATGCGCATTGCCCATAATGAAGTAAGTCTGCTTCAGGGATTCCATTCTGCCCGTACCGAAGCTGAAAATGCTTTCGGCAACGGCGAATTGTATATTGAAAAATTTCTGGTCAATCCCCGCCATATCGAAGTACAGATACTTGCGGACAACTACGGCAATGTGATCCACCTCGGTGAGCGTGATTGCTCCGTACAGCGGCGCAATCAGAAGCTGATCGAAGAAACTCCGTCACCGGGAATCAGTGCCAAAGTGCGGGAAAAAATCGGTATTGCGGCAGTCAAAGCCGCCAAAGCCGCCAATTACACCAGTGCCGGAACGATCGAATTTCTGCTCGATCCGGATGATCCGGAAAAATTCTATTTCATGGAAATGAATACCCGTATCCAGGTGGAGCATCCGGTTTCAGAAATGATTACCGGAATCGATCTGGTGAAAGCCCAGATTCGGATCGCTGCCGGAGAAAAACTGAAGATCCGTCAGAAAGATGTGAATTTCCGCGGTCATGCCATCGAATGCCGGATCAATGCGGAAGATCCTGAACGCAACTTTTCCCCGTGCCCGGGCAAAATCGAACTTTTCATTCCCGCCGGCGGTCCCAATGTCCGGATGGATACTCACGCTTACAGCGGATATTTCATCCCCCCGTACTACGACAGTCTGATCGGTAAACTCATTGTCTGGGGACATGACCGTAATGAGGCACTTTCCACCTGTCACCGGGCTTTGGATGAATTGGTGGTAAAGGGTGTTAAAACAACGATTCCTTTCCAGCGCAGAATACTGGGACACAAAAATTTTGTCGAGGGCAAATACGACACCGGTTTTGTAGAAACCGTATTGCAGAAACTCAACAAAGGTGCAAATAAGGAGAAGGGCAAATGAGTGACGGGCTGAATGAATTTCAATTGCGCAGTAATTCCATGGTACTTGATGATACCGAATTGGGTGATATCCGGATCCATGAAAGCGTAATTGCTTCTCTTGCCCGCCGTGCCACGCTCAAAGTTGCCGGAGTTTCACGGCTCGCCGGTCATGCTCTGGTCGATAATATCGCAGAGATCGTCGGCAGCCGCCGGATGCAGTCCCGCAATATCACCATTACGCTCGGTGAAGATAACAATGTCGAGATCGAGATCAAAGTGGTATTCAAGTTCGGCTTCAATATTCCGCAGGTGGCGACCGATGTCCAGAAAGCGGTCATCAGCGAAGTGGAACAGACTACCGGCATGAATGTGACCAGTGTCCATATCCTTATTCAGGATATTGAAGAAGAAAATCACACCGATGATGAAGAGGAAGACCGGTAAAAAATCATGACTTTTCAGTGTGATCTCTGTCCGCGCCGCTGTCATGCGGCGCGTCCTTTTTCTCAAGATCAGGCTCCGGCATCCGGAGTCTGCCGCGCTCCGCAGCAGGCGGTAGTTTCCGGAATGGGACTGCACCACTGGGAAGAACCGGTGATCAGCGGTAAAAACGGCAGCGGAACCATCTTTTTCGCCGGATGCAATCTCCATTGTGTATTCTGTCAGAATCATGCCATAAGCACCGCCTGCAACGGAAAAGAGTGTACTCCGGATGAATTGCGCCGGCTCTATTTTAAATTGATCGGCAAAGGCGCACACAACATCAATCTGGTCACTCCGGGACATTTCATAGTGCCGGTTGCCGAATCTCTGGCAGACCCGCTGCCGGTACCGGTGGTTTACAACAGCAACGGTTATGAATTGCCGGAAACTCTCAAAATACTTGAAAACAAAGTCCAAATATTTCTGCCCGACTTGAAGTATATTGACAACACTCTTGCCGCCCGTTACAGCCATGCGCCGGATTATTTTGAAACCGCCGTTGCCGCCATTGATGAGATGTACCGGCAGACGGGAGATTTCGTAATCAACGATGACGGGTTGCTGACAAAAGGGGTGGTTATCCGCCACCTGATTTTGCCGGGACAGCTGGAAAACACTTTCAGAATAATTGAATTTGTCGCCAGACACTTCCAGCCGGGACAGGTGCTTTTTTCATTGATGCATCAATATTTGCCCTGCGGTTTGGTGTCAGAGAAGAATTTTCCGGAATTGAACCGTAAAATCAGCGATTTTGAGTACGAAACTGCCGAAGCGGCACTTTTTGCTTCCGGTATAGAAGATGGCTTTGTTCAGGAATCATCTTCGGCAGAAAGCGAATTCATTCCGCAATTCATGCACTCATTTACCGGAGAAACAAACTCCTGACTCTGATCAAAATACTGCATATAACAACCGGAAATATCTCTGTTTCCGGTTGTTTTTTGTACTGTTCATGCATAAAAAAACCTGCATCACCTTTGGAAGGCAATGCAGGTCACAGTCGATCAGACTTTTATGCCAGAGTAATATCGATTTTGTAATCGATATTGTTCTGGTTGGACTTTTTATTGGTCACACTCAAGTAGTATTCCGAATCAGCCATCAGAATATTTTTGGAAGTGTAGATGCCGGTTTCTTTATCAAATGTGAGTGCCACACTCTTGCCATTGGCATCCATCAACGTCAGAGCTATCTCTTTATTGAGCAGCGCATCATCGCCGTAAACAGCCTCGTCATTCCAATCCAGACTGACAACTCCATTCTCACTGAATTTCAGCTCAAACACATCCACCGAGTCACCGAAACCGACCCAGTTGGAAAGCGTACTTGCAGCATCTTTACCAACTTCACAGATCTCGTTTGTGATCTGTCCGGCAACTGCCTTCCAGTTGTCATCAGCATTGCTGAAAACGCTGTTAGCACGGTTGTTGTTATTGGTCAGTGAAACCGTGTATTCAGCCGCACTGTTTTTGCCGTTGCTCTCAACTTTGATGAAGTAAGTTCCGGCGGCAAGATTGCGGGAGAGCTGCAAGACATCGCTGCCGGCTTTGCCGGTAACGCTCTGCAGTGAACTGAATTTGCCATTCTTTTCCGTACCGATGCTGATCTTCACCGCATTGCCGTTGAGGGATTCCAGACCGGCATTGAGCGTATAGCTGCCATCTTCGGCAACGACCACCTTGAAGTAATCAACTTTGTCGCCGCTCCAAACTGCATTTTTGGTGGATATAGCACTCTCCCCATTTTCATCGAATGTCATCAAGCCGGCACCGATGAGACTGTCATCAGCAGTTTTGCCGGTTTCATAATCTGCAAAGTTCCACGAATCAACGCTCAAGGTGTAATCGGCATTGACACCCTTATTTGCTTTGACGGCAGAAACTTCAATGTTGTAGGTTTGACCGTTGACCAGACAGAGATCGCCGGAACTTGCAGTCCAGGTCTTGCCGTTGACCGTCAGAGTTTTGACCGTCACCACTTTGGTTCCGTTGAGCGTGGTGATAACGACCTTGACATCGCCTTTTTCCTCACCATCCAGATTCACGGTGATGTTGTTCACATCAGCGGCAGTAAAGGTGTAATAGTCTTTGCTGTCACCGAAACCGACCCAGTTCTGATGATCACCGGTGCCGGTGCCGGAGGGAACTGCCAGGGAATCCCCATCGACCTTGGATGCCAGTTTCTGCTCCAGAGTAAGAGAATAACCGGTATCTTTAGTACCGTTGCTGCTGCCGGCTTTGACCTGAACGGTATAGGTACCCTTATCCAACAGCAGACCATTGAGCATTCCGTCTTTAGCCTCGGTTCCGCTTGCCTTGCCGATGGACTTGCCATTTTCATTTTCATACACGATAACGCTGGCATTATTGTCCAGATTACCCAGCGTAAGGTTATAGATACCGGTTGCTCCGATCTCAAGAGTGTAATTATCTTCTGCATCTTCCAGACCGACCCAGCCGTTATCGATGGAATTATTGCTTCCACTCCATTCCCATGTGCTTAAATCACCGGTGAACTCATCGGCACGGTCGATGACTTCAAGCTGATAGTTGGATTCTTTCGCTTTTCCGGCGGCTTCCAGTTTGACAATGTAGTCACCGGCAGCATCAAATTTCAACGACAGAGCAGCCTGAACGCTCTTGGCTCCCGGAGTAATGCTCTTGACCACTTTTCCGGTAGCGGCATCAATGATCGACATCTTGATATTGTTGCCTTTGACCTCATTGAGAACAAAGCTGTAAACCCCCGGATTGCTGACGGTATAAGCGTAAGCATCGATCAGATCAGATGCATCGACGCCTCCGGAAGCTTTGTTATCAGCATCCAGTTTATCCATCTGAGATTTCAACTCAACAGAATAATTACTGTTCTTGCCTTTAGCAGCTCCGGTGGCAGTAACGACAAGTTTGTATGTCTTGCTCTGATCAAGGAATACTCCGCTGATCACACCTTCGCTGTTGGCGGCAGTCAGACTTATATTCTTTATGTTTTTGGATTTGTTATTGGCATCAACTTCAACCAGCTGTACAGCAAGCGGATTTTCCGCATCGGATACTGCCAGATCATAGAATCCGCTTTCAGTAAGGACAAGCTCGATCTCATCGACCTTGTTGGCATCTCCCAGACCGACCTTGCTTTCCACCGGAGTTAACACACTCAAAGTTCCGGGATCGCTGAACTGAAGTTTTCCGGCAGTCAGATTGTAGACGCTGTTGGCATTTTTGCCATTGGCGGAAACTTGAACATACAACTGACCATTTGCCGCATTGATCATATCAGCAGTAATATCCAGCGACAGGATCAATTCATCAGCACCGGCAACACCGTTTTCACTCTTGAGAGCGGTGAATTTACCATCTTTAAGATAACCGACGGCAGCTTTGATCTCTTTGCCGTTGACATCTGTCAGCTTGAATTCATAAGCTCCGGCATCAGCTTCAGTAAGAGCAAAACTGTAGTTATCAACCGTATCACCGACACCGACCCAGCGCTCTGAAAGAGTGATACCGGCAGTAAGCTGATCGGTTGTACCGGATGGCGTATTATTAGATGTATCAGAAAGCATCTCATTGTTGATCAGATAACCATCGGTATTCAACTTATAAGAGCTGTTCTGACCTTTGGCGGCTCCGGGAGCGGAAATTTCCACATAGTAAGTACCGCCATATTCACCGGTCAGGTAAAGATTGCCGGTGGAAACACTGCCGCTCTTCTTTGCCAGAGTGACCGTTTTGAACGATTTATACAGATTTTTATTCCGATCGTACTGGTAAATGACCACTTTGACCGCTTCATCACTGTCAGCGGTATGCGTAACAGTGAAGTCAACCACTGCACCATTGGCATTGGCATTGGCACCGACCTCCAGCTTGCGGTAATCTTTGCTGTCACCGAATCCGACCCATTCACCGGCAATGTGATCATTGATCATGACCGGCGGAGTGTTGATGATGCTGATGCCATCATCACCGTCGGCAGTAGTTCCCGGATAAGTTTCTTTCGTATCCATGGAAACAGAGTAACCCGTACCGCTGACTTTGGCGTTGCTGATGGTGACTTCCACATAGTACTTCTTGCTGTTATCCAGCAGCAGCTCTTTGGTGGTCACACCGTTGACATTCTTTTCAGAAGCAGAAATTGTGGCAAGAGCTTTTTTGCTGCCCTCTTCATCTTCATAGACTGCCAGCTTGACACCGGCAGCAGCATCACCGATGGTAAAGGTGTATTTACCGGATTTGGTCAAAGTCAGATCAAAACAGTCGCTCGTATCGCCGAAACCGACCCAGCCGGAATTATCATCGGCATTATTGAACGGAACACTTTCGCCGTTGTCAGTGGGCAACTCTTTCTTATCGAGTACCAGATTGTATCTGGAAGCAGCTTTTTTGCCGTTGACACTGGAGATGTTGAAAGTGTATGAAGTATTCGCCTTGAGCAGCAATCCGCTGAAGACGTTACCGGCATCCTTGACGGTAACAGTTTTGAATGCTTTGGTGGAATTGCCTTCATAAATCACGATCTTGATGTCATCGGTTGCGCCATTGATCACGGCAGCCAGTTCGCTCACAGTCAGGTTGAGGGCAGCGGCTTGATCGGTCGTCACGATGAAGTAATCATTAAAATCGCCGACACCGACGATGTCACCGGCTTCGATCCGGCTCAAATCTGCGAAAACTTTATCTTCTTTACCGACAACTTTGACCAATTCAGAAGCATTTTCGCGGGAGTTGGCGAATTTGTCTTCAGTCATGGCGATTTCAAGATTGTCGCCCAGCCATTCGCTTACATTGTCCTGTTTATCGATTGCTACGACATTGAATTCGCAGCTCTGATCGGTTGAAGTAAAGTTGACTTCCGGCCACTGTGAGTTGGGCAGAGCCGCAATTGACGTGGCGTTTCCGTCATTGATCCGGCATTCTTTCCATTCTCCGGAATCTCCGATTCTCCAATAGACTACATAGGCTTCGATTTCAGCGGGATTTGCCGCTTTTTCCCATTCGACCATCAGCACGTTCACCTGGTCTTTATCGCTGATACCGCTGGGGATCATGCTGAATTTGGTAACTTTGACCGGATCGGGACGCTGGGTATCGACCACAAATTCTTTTACAACACTGCTCTTTTTGGTGTTATCAGCAGCGTATGCATTCACCCGCACCTTGTAAGTTCCGTCATCCAGAGCGGTCATGCCGAGGAATTTCTTGAGGTCACTGATCTCAACTTTGGTGTTATCAGCACCGACGGTGATGGTATAGAATTTGTTTGACGGTTTGGAGTCAGTTACCAGCTTGTCGGAAACGGCATCCAAAGTGGTTTCGCTCTTGATGACCTTTTTACCGGTGGCATCGAGCAATTCCACTTCATAATAGTAGACACCAAGCTGTGAACCGGAAGTTGTCCAGCTCAAAGAAACCTCATCGGTATGGCAACCCTCGACCATATTATTGGTACCCGGGGTGACATTCTGCGGGACAGCCCATTTGGTTTCCGCAATTTTCTCGCCGTAATTGTCATCGTAGAATTTGAATTCCTGCAAACCGCTGCTGGCAGCGGCTTTACGGTACGAAGCATCATAGGCGAAAATACGGTAATAGACCGTTTCCATATCTTCAAAGATACCCACGGGACGTCCGGTAGTGGCGGCATTGAATACCATCTTGGTATCAGCTGCCTCTTCTGCGGTGGTCCAGAAGCTGTAAAGCTCACTGTCTTCCACGAAGTCAGGATCGTTTGAAATGACCACTTTGTAGTGGGCAGCGTTGGTGAAAGTATCAGACCAGTCGATCACGACCTCGGCATCGATAAAGTTTTTCTGATAGACTATATCGTATTCCTGATTGCCTTCATCATCCTTGACGGGTTTGCCCTTGTCATCATATTTCGGCACCTGAAGCTCATCCACGGTAAAGTTGGCAGTGACTTTGGGATTATATCCGCTGAAGCTGCCGACAGGACCATTGCCGCCGACCTCATCCGGAGTGCTGAAATTACCGGTAAGTTCTGCTGTATTGCCGAAGTAGTCATACGCAACGACTTTGTACTGGTAAATTCCCGGTTTCAATGCAAGCTCATCCAGAGTTGCGCTGTATGAAGCACTGCCATTGTCATCGACCATCATCACGGCATCGCCCCAATTGCTGACGGTATCTTCCAGAGAATCCACCTCTGCAACGAAAATCGCATAATACCGCACACCGTGATCGTTGAATGCATCTTCGGCGGCATCCCATGTGACAGTCGGCACGATGGAAGCTTTATCATTGCTGTATTTCACAGACACCAGAGCGGATTCTCCGGTAAATTCCGGTGCGGCGTGGTCGGCGACAATATCTTTACCGTAAATGTAATTGCTGCCGTTGCCCATGAAGTCGACGGCTTTGATCCGGTATTTGTAAAGTTTTCCGGTAAGTCCATCCAATTCGGCGGCATATTTATAAATATTGATAGTGCAATTTGCGGCATCCATGGTGATTGTCCACTCTTTGCCATTGCCGGAAATGACCGCTGTTTTGCCGGTCCAGTCGCCTTCGCCATCCCAGACCAGAGTTTTGCCGTTGCTGCGTTTTTCCACTCTGCCGGCATATTCGGCACCGTCAATGGTGATCGTATAAGAGCCGTCGAGTTCAAGTTCGCTGCTCTGCCATGCGACCTGTGAAATACCGCTTATTATATTATCTGCAGACACGCGGGTGAATTCGGAATAAGTTTTTCCATCGGTACTGATTTCGATAATATATTCCTTGATGCCGTAATCATCGGTGGCAGCGTTCCAGAGGATTTTGCCGTTGATGCCGGTAAGGCTTTCAAAATCATCGGAGGCGGGTTCTTTGAAGGTCAAGCCGGTAACGCCGGTGGATTCATCGCTGAATACCGGAGATTGATCATCGAGCACGAAACCGCCTTTCAGAGCGACCGGAGTCCGGTTGCCCAGACTGTCTTCAGCGTAGATGCTGTAGGTGTAGCGCGGGGCATCCAGATTCCACTGGCTGAAATCGATCGAATATTCGTAGAACTTGCTATCGACCGGATATCCGTAGAACTTGCTGTTGTCGTCACCAAGAACTATTTCTTCGTCGTTGATGGAGACTTTTTTGCCGTTATAGTCGCCCTCAAAGGTGAATTGCAGACGAACCACGGTCTTGGGATCACCATTTTCATCGGTCACAGTAACTTCTTTTATGGTGTATTCAAGTTCGTTATCAGCTTCATCCTTAATGGAATATTCCTGACCCAGCGGCATATTTTCGCGTTTGCCATCAATGGTCACGATGGTGCGGGAAACCGGCATCACCCGGGTCGGGTCATTGGTCTGATCGATGATTTCGATACACTCTTTACCGTCACGGTCAACCAGCACGTTGCCTTTGTCATCCATCAGGGTAAGGACATAGCGGAGAATATCGGTTTCGCCGTCAAATGCGCCATCCCAGCAGATAAATCCATTGAGCAGAGTTTCTTCCAGCGGATTATCCGAAAGCTTGTTGGAAACGAAGTGACCGCTTTGTGCATCCTCCTTGAAGACGGGCGGTTTATCATCGACAGTGAAATTGCCGATAATGGTACTGACACCGGATTTATTGCTGTTGTTGAAGTTGTCAGTTGCCGTAATGGAGAAGCTGTAAGTTTTGGAAGGATCGAAATCTTTGTCGATATCGTCCAAAGATAATTCAAAGTCGAATTTACTGAAGGTAAAGCGACCGGCGTTATGTTCTTCACTCAATGTGGTATCGTAAGCGTTGACCTGCCATGTTTCATCACCTTTTTTGAAGGTGATAACGCTCTTTTCAGTCAGTTCGATATTGGTGGTGAACCGCAGAACGGTGGTGTATTTGGTCTGTTTTTCAACAGTACCGTCTGCCAGTTCAACATCGACCTCTTCAGAAAGGACGACAGCTTTGACTTCGACTTCTCCGGTTTCACCGTCAACAGTTGCAGTGTATTCACCGTCATTCAGAATACCTTCACCGAGAGTCCATTCGCCGATACAGCGGCTCTCGGCATCGATCGCCTGAACGGTTTTAGTGGCGACCACGGTACCAGCCTGATTGCGGAATTCCACAACGTAGTCACGCATACCGCTATCCTGCTCAACAGCTTTATTCCAGCAGAGATAACCGACGATATCACTGTTGCCGTTGAAGGTCATCGGCTTGTCAACATCGGTATAGATGCCGAGTTTCTGATTTCTCTGCATATCCGGTGCGATGGTTTCACCATTCTGATGCACGCAGAAAGTTGTTCCAGCCACCCATTCGCTGACGCCTTGAGTGTCTCTTTCCGGATTATTGATATTGACAACTCCATCAAGGGCATCACCGAGATAAGCGGTCTCATCGATCGCCCGGATCCTCCAGTAGATGTAACCATTGTTTTTCAGATTGGAAAGCACCACGCTTTTTCCGCTGACCACTTTTGAATAGATTTCACCATCATTTTTTTCCTTGTATTCGTTGAAAAATTTATCCGAAGCGATGTATTCAGCGACACTGTCGAAACCGGCAGCTTGAGCAGCGGCAAGAGAAACCTGATCGACAGAACGGATATACTGGATCTCATAGCAGCGCACTGCTTTGGCGGATTCCAGATCATCCCATGACAATTCAGCAATTGAGTTGGGAACGGCGTTGTCGGCAACGGTGCTGTAGATACTGCGCACCTGACTGGTGAAGTTATCAAAGTTGAATCCTTCAGAATCCAGAAGTTTCACTTCCACCTTGTTCCATTCTGACCATTTGCTGACCAGACCGCCGGTTTCGTTACCGACGATACGGATCCGCCAATCAAGTTTGGCATTTTCTTCAACGCCGTTGAAAGTATATTTATAAGTATCTTTATCCAGAACCACCACGATGGTTTTGCCTATCGGATTGCCTTCTTTGTCATAAAGCTGATATTCAAGCTCGTAGTTGAGAATACCATTGGCAAAATTGAAATCAGCCAAGCCGCCGTCTTTGGTCAAACTGTCATGCAGTTCTTTCCAGTTGACGCTCAACTGGGATTTGTCAGCATCATACTGCTGGGTATAAACCTTGACCTCTGCTCCATTATCGAAAGCAAAACCGGGTTGTCCTGCGCCATCCTCGGCTTCATTCACATCATGGAATTTGATGTCCCATTTGATACGGCTGCCGGCTTCTTCATCGGCAAAGGTGAAACCGTCTTTATATTCAATATATTCATCCAGAGTGATGAATTTGCTCTGATTGGCACTGCCGGTGACTTTGCCGTTTCTGCCGTAGATGGTGTAGACGATCTCCACCAGATCGATACCGGTTTCGTCCCAGGTATTTCCCACAACTCCGGCATCTTCCGGTGTAAGCTGATCCCAGCTGATGACCAGTTTGCCATCATCATTGACTGTTGTTTCCAGAAGTTTTCTGGCTTCTTTGTCTTCAACAGTGTAGATGGTATCATCGACGGGGGTGATCTCCCAGATCACATTTTCGGCACCTTCAGGAACATTATCGAGGGTAAGTTTGGTTCCTTTGACATCATAAAATTCCAGCTTGGTCCAGTTATCGCCGTTTTCACCGGCGATGGGAAGATCGTTGCCGTAGAAATCCACAAATTTGTAACGGATGCTGTAATTGGTGACTTTTTCCAGACCGTAAGTATCTTCACCGGAAAGGGTACTTTCGATATTCGCTTTGAGATAGGAATCAAGTTCGCTCCAATCGACAGTGAATTTGCCGTCTGCGGCAGTGGTGGTCACATAGGTATCAGCTGTACCGGAGACACCGAGCTGTTTGGGAACATACTCAAAGTTATCCATACCATTGACCGTGACCGAGAGCAAATCGTCCACTTCTTTGTAGGTCACCGTAAAAGTCAGATTGTGACCTTTGCCGTCATTGATGGTGACTGATCCGGAGTGGGTGGAGCCGTTATCCGTACCAAACTTGACGTTGTAAGATTTATCCAGATAGTTGAGCTGGAATTCATTATTCTGCCAGTACTCCCACAAATTATCATGCGGGACACCGGTATCATCGGTAAATGAGTGAGTCTTATACTGGATAAGGTTGTATGTACCATCAACCGCATAGCTCATATTGATATTGATGAGCTGGGAGCCCTTGATCATGGTATCATTCTCAAGGTCAGAAATTTTGTATGTTACATGATCTTTTTCATTTCCATTGTCATCCAGAATAAAGGTGGTGTTGACACTGCCGCCTTCGGCAAGGACGATACCGTCAAATTCAGCACTGCTGTTGATGATGAACTGGTTTTCCAACTGCCCCAGATTGATGTTGCCAATCACCCTGGCAGTGGCAGCAAGCTCGACCCGGTCGTTATATTTTGCTGTGCCACCACCGACAAACCACACTCCTTCCTTCCGGTATTTCTCTGCAGTGATCGCGTCTCCTTTTGAAGCCTCAATAGTACCGGAAACCCGCAAATTCAAAGCAGACATACTGCTGACCCCGACAGTATCCACGGTAATTGAACCGGAAATATCGAAAGCATCGCCGCTGGCACTGTTGCTGCTGCGGATGCTTCCGCTGACACCGATACCGCTGTCAAGCCCAAGCCAGCTGCCTTCAATTTTACCGGCGAAAGCATCTGCGGTTAATGAACCCGCATTGATACCACCAACCGCACAGGTAATGTCTGTAGCGATAACACCGGTCACTGTAAAACTGTTTTGCACCATGATTCCCTGATAAGTGGAATCAATTTTTCCGGCGAACTTGCGGTCGGCAGTCAAAGTTCCCGCTGCAATACCAACAGATGCTGAAGTCAATTCGTCCTCGGTGTATACATAGCCACTGATAGTGTCAGGATCATACAATGGATACGGCAAATCTGCTTCTGCAAAAATCTCTCCGTCAAAAATACCGAACTTGACGGTTGTACCGCGAATACCGGCTGCCACAGAAGATACCCGCAAACTGCCGGAGTTTGCAATATTACTACTTTCGATAACAGTTTCGGCATGATGTCCGGTAGATGTTGCTGTTAATTTGAAATCACGGGTCATTTCACCGATGGTGATAGATGTCCCATCTATTGCTACCGCCTCAATACTTCCAGAGGCATTTGCCGAAGTTGCCTCATGCTCTCCCTTATCATTCTTTTTTCCGATACTGCGAGCAACAATTTCTACATTGTTTGCACTTACCGTGATACCGGACTGATACATTGTTGTATTCTCAACTCCGTTGTAATCGGTCTGCAAATCACCCATTTTGGCAATATTGATGGTACCGGCTTTGATACCGTATGCTCCGACCTCATTGCCGGTGGCAGATGCCGCCATGCCCTCCTGATCAACAGAAGCGACATTTTTGTAGTTGGCATTGATCAATACATTACTGACTTCGGCATTGATTTCACCGCTCCACACGCCGTCACTCAAAGTAACAGAGTTATCTGCGACCACACCATAGCTGAAAATCCTGTTATCATTGGCTGTCGGCGCAGCAAAGCCGGAAATGGTGGTTCCTTCCGCAGGAGTACTTGAACCCTTTTCCACCACTTTTTCTGTAGAACCGCCGGAGCCGCCTTCGCCGGTACCGGGAGTAGTCACTTCCTTAACATCCCACTCATATATCTTGGATTTTTCCTCATGGGCAGCATCATCCTGACCTTTGAGCAATCCATCATCAAGTGTACCGGAGTTATTCAGGGCGTTGACAACCGCCCGGAAATTGCTTTCCAATACCAGATCTTTCACTTTTACACCGGCAGCTTCAATCAAATTGCCGGAAGAATCATTGGTAGCGACCGGACCTTTCTCTCCTTTGACATAATAACCGGTATGCAAAGCGGCGACCTGTGAATCGATTTTCCCTGCCAGATCACTTTTTACCGTCAGTTTTTCCCCGGTGGAGTGGATCGTATAGCTGGCAGTGGTCTTACCGGGGGCAGCCGGACCTCCAATGTTTTCGCCATACACAAATTGTGAACCGGTAGAGTGATTCCACGGAGTATAGATACCGTAGGTTTCCGATTTCAGAGAGATCGCATCATCGGTTTTGAAAATCTTATTGTTTTTTTCATCAAAATCTTTTGCGTGCCAGTAAATATTGGAGGTGTTAGATCCGGCTTGAGCAGTTAAGAATAAGAGAGTTGTGCCGTCAAACTTCAATGCTCCGGCAATATTGCCCGGACCATTATCGTTGTTATAGGCAAAATGATAAGCATTGTACAAAGTGTATTCTTCTTTAACTTCAACACCAGCGGGAGCATTGTACAAAGATGCTTTAGATGATGACATGACCCCGTCTGCCCAATACTCAATGGGATATTCGGTATACTCCGGTCGGTCACCATCATTCAAATTGTAGTTGCCGCTGATGGTAATTGAGGTATTACTGCCCTCTGCCACAAATGCGTAGGAAATCAGGTCATGATTATAGCCTGCCAGATAACCGGAATCCTGCACGGCGACGACACGCCCGGTATCGTTGACATCCTTATCCTGCGATAAAACCAGTATGTCAAAGGGGGATACACTGTTTTCGTTTCTTTTGTTCGTAATGAATGTATTTACCAAAACCACTTTGTTGTCTTGATTCGGCATAACTATTCTCCTTAAACTACTTATACTGTAATATTTAATTCTTTTTTCATCACCGGTGCCACCACAGATCCGACATAGACAGACAGCACCTGTAAACATAATTATACAAAATAAATATATCACAGAAAAATCGCAATTACAAGTCAAGCTGTTATAAATAAACAGTTTTTTCGATTTTTTATACTGATATTTCAAAAAAACTTTCGTCACAGCAGTACTCTTTGACCGGATTTTGAAACCGGATACTTGAAAAATCACCGCCGAAGCTGTATATTTTCTCCGCTCAACAGACAATTTTCAACAATGGATGGAACAAAAATGGTCAAACATATCATTCTCTGGCAGCTTAAAGATGAACTTTCACCGGAAGAAAAAATTTCCGTCAAAGCCGGTATCAAAAACGGTCTGGAATCTCTCGCCGGAAAAATCCCCGGTCTGCTGGAAATCAAAGTGAATTGCTGCGGCTTATCATCATCCAATGCCGATGTGATGCTGGATTCATCTTTTACCGATGCCGATGCCCTGAAAAATTATGCCACACACCCCGAACATGTCGCCGTGGCTGATTCAGCAGTGCGCCCTTTTACAAAAACCCGGTTGTGTCTCGACTTTGAAGCTTGAAATACAGTTGCTTGCGGTGTATATTTCAGCGTGATCACATGTGTGCGGTTGGTGGAATTGGCAGACACGAAGGATTTAGGTTCCTTTGCTTCGGCATGCGGGTTCAAGTCCCGCACCGCATACCATTTTTACGGAATGAAACCATAACATTATCAATTGAGTAGAAAACTGTATGGAAAATGTAGCCGAAATCGCCCGGCGGGCAAAAAAAGCAGCACAGATTTTGAGAAGTCTCCCCGGTAAATGCCGTTCAGATGCCCTTAATAAAATGGCTGGTAAACTTCTGGCGGTCAGAGCAGAGGTCATCGCCGCCAACGAAGCGGATATTGCCGCCGCTCCGGATTTGACCGAAGCATTCAGAAAACGCTTGCAGGTCACTCCGAAAATTTTTGATTACATGGTCAAAAGATTGCAGGAAGCCGCCGCTTTGCCCGATCCGGTGGGCAGAATCCTCGAAGGCAGAACCATGCCTTCAGGCTTGCAGGTGCGCAAAATGGCAGTCCCCATCGGAGTTATCGCCATCATTTACGAAGCCCGCCCCAATGTGACCACCGATGCGGCAGCTGTGGCTCTGAAAAGCGGCAATGCCGTCATTCTGCGCGGCGGTTCGGAATCTTTACGCACCAATCAGGTGCTGGCAAAAGCTATGCAGGAAGCCGCCATAGAAGCAGGTCTGCCCGGCGATGTCATCCAATTGATCGCCAGTACCGGTCACGAGTCAGTAAACGAATTGCTCAAACAGCATGAGTATGTCGATCTGATCATCCCCCGGGGCGGAAAAAGTTTGATCAAAGCCGTTTCCGCCGGAACCAATATCCCGGTATTGAAACATTATGACGGCATCTGTCACCAGTATATCGCCGAAGATGCCGATGTCGATATGGCAGTCAAATTGATCGTCAATTCCAAATGTGAGCGTGTTGAAGTATGCAACGCTCTGGAAACACTTCTGGTCGATGCCAAAGTCGCCAAAAGAGTGCTTCCGGCAGTGGCTGACGCATTGAAAGATGAGGGCGTGGAGCTGTGCGGATGTCCGGAAACAGTCAAACTTCTGCAATGCTCTGTTGCAACAGATGATGATTGGGATACCGAATACCTCGCTCCGAAACTTTCCATAAAAATCGTCAACAGTATCGATGAAGCCGTGGAACATATTTCCATTCACGGTTCAGGACATACCGACGGCATAATCACCTCATCTATAGCTCTGGCGGAAAAATTTACCGCCACAGTGGATTCAGCATCCGTGCTGGTGAATGCTTCCACCCGGCTTTCCGGCGGCGGCGATTACGGTCTGGGGGCAGTGGTGGGAATAAGCACCGACCGTCTGCATGCCAGAGGTCCGGTCGGTCCGGAAGAGCTGTGCAGTTACAAATGGGTGGCTGTCGGCAGCGGTCATATCCGTTGAAATTGCCTCCATTCATAAAAAAAGCTTCCGGAAAATATATCGTTCTGTGAGAATAAAACTTGACAATATATCCAATTGGAAGTATCTTATAGCAATATGAGGTAATTTCAGTTGCATGTCGTGTATTCAGAAAGACTCTGAAATTGCTCCGGGGGTAAAAATGTGGCAACAGTATTTTGCACAACTACTGTTGCCGCTTGATTCTTTGATGCAAATGGGGATTAATAATGAGCAGCAGTATTGCCAATATTTTTGTTCTGATCAACGGCAAAGTTACCGGACCGTATTCCATGGAAGATATATCATGGATGACACTGCCGTCAGGAGCCATGCTCTGCCGCAACGGAGAACCGTGGCTGGATCACAACATCTGGAAAAGAACTCATATACAGGGAAATAATGGTAACGCGGCAATTCCGGTAACTCATGATCCGGCGGTGATGGTCAACTATTCCACCCCCCGAACTGCCCGGCCGCTCCCGACAGTTCACCCCGTTGCCGCAAAACCGGTTCAGCCGGTTCCGGCAGGTCGTCCGGTTGCAGCGGTTCCGGTTCAGCCAATTCCGGCAGTTCACCCCGTTGCCGCCAAACCGGTTCAGCCCATTCCGGCAGCTCAACCGGTTGTTGCAAAACCGGTTCAACCAATTCCGGCAGGTCAACCAGTCGCCGCGAAACCGGTTCAGCCAATCCCGGCAGCTGCCAAAATTCAACCTGCCAACACCTCGTCGATCAATCCGATGCCATTGGAAAAAGTTTCTTTTGGATCGAAAAATTCCCGCTACCGCATCTGCCCGCACTGCGGAACCCCTTTTGATCTCGGACGGATCTATTATATATCAGTCCATCCGGATTTGACCGGTGATCCGATCCTCGGGGAAGGTGCTTTGAAACGTTTTCTGCCGACCCGTTTCGATTCACAGGGCTATGCCGTGGATGAGCGAGGCTTGAGTTGTCAGCAAATGGCGTGTCCGCACTGCCATTTGCACATTCCGGAAGCATGCTGCCAACTGCCCGGCAGTACCTTCTCTATCGTGGGAGCCCCGGGATGCGGCAAATCTTATTTCATGACCTCGATGCTGTGGCAGTTGCGTCATACTCTTTCCGGAAAATTCGACTTTTCACTCAATGATACCGATGAAGAGATGAACAGTGTCCTCAATGAATATGAAAATCTGCTCTTTCTCAACCGTGACCGCGAAACTCCGGTATCTTTGCCCAAAACAGCAGAATTCGGGGAAAATTACAGCAACCGGATCTTTTCAAACGGCATCCGTATCGACTTGCCGCGCCCCTTTATTTTCACTCTGACCCCGCAGGCGTCACACCCGTCACTTGCTCCGGATGATATGCGCAATATCATCTTTTATGACAACGCCGGAGAACACTTCGCCCCCGGCAGAAATAATGTCAATAATCTTGCCACCCAGCACCTTATACACTCGGAGTGCATAACTTTTCTCTATGACCCGATGCAGGATTCCCGTATGGCAGGACAGTGCGATGCTTCCGATCCCCAGCAGGGCAGACGCTATCACACCAACCAAATGGTGCTTTTCAATGAGATGGTCGCCAGAATCCGCAGATATACCGGGTTGCAGATGAAAGAGAAATGTTCCAAAACTCTGGTGGTGGTCATTCCCAAATATGATGCATGGAAAGATATTTTTCCCATCGATCTGCAGAAAACAGACTTCATCTACTACAGCAGTTGCGATATGCAGAATTACTTCGATATCGGCACCGTGACCGCCGTATCTTATTCCATGCGGGAGATGCTGGGAAAGATCGTTCCGGAGCTGGTTTCAGCCTGTGAAAGCTTCTTTGAATCGGTCTACTTCATTCCGGTTTCCGCCCTCGGACACATCCCGCAATTGAAAAATGATGAAATCTCCATCAGTCCGCAGGATATTGCCCCGGTCTGGGCGGAAGTGCCGATCCTGCTCCAGCTCTATTGCGGCGAATTGCTCCAGGGTGTCGATACCTTTGAAACAGACAAGGATGCTCTGGAAATAACCAATTACAAACATCAGAATGGCGTTATCATCTGCAATTTGCCGGAGTGTTCCAGGCGGGAATCGCTGCCGTGCAACTACGGCGGCTTCACAGTATATGTTTCCGACATCGGCAAATATGTCAGGATACCAGTTTTTTCACCGGAGGAAGGAAGCTCCGGAACAGCGCAAGGTGCAAATGACAACAGTTTCTGGGAAAATCTGGAGATCTGATCATGGCACAGGAACTGGTATATACTTCTGTTCCCAGAGGGATCCGTCCCGGCAGCAGCGGATTCTGCACCGCCGGACACACCGCAAATATGAACGTTGCACTGATCTCTTTACTGGAAAGTTTGAGCAGTTATCAGCCTTATTACCCGCACTATACACCGCAGGCGGTGAATAATCCGGTGGCATATTCCCATTTATTCTGCAATATCGCCGGAAAAAATATCCATATCCTCAGCCGGATATGTTTCAGCGGTATGGATTATACCGGACGCTCCAATTTTCTTGCCCATCATATCAGTCTGGATGAAAATGAAATTGCTTCCGTATCAGCCGGTCCGGCTTCGCTGACAAACTTTTTCCGGACACAGTGGAATGAAGCTCCGCAGTTTTTTCCGGAACCTCTGACCGTCTTCCCGCAGGATCGTCCGTTATCCAGAGCCGTCACCTGGGAATGTTATACCGGGGATGCCGGCTGGGCAGGAGTGCTTGCTGAACAATTTATGTACGATCCAGCCGGAACCGTGTATATCGTTTATGATCCGCAACAGCACCCGGATATTCTGACGCTGGTGGATGAAGCATTGATGCTGCTGCCGGAAGATCTGCGGTGGCAGGTGACTTACAATACCTTTTTCAATGCTCCGGCTGTGGGAACAAGCTGCAACTGGAGATTCTGCACTGCCGGAAACAGTTTTTTACAGGATGCCGTCAACCGTAAAAATGCCATGGTCATCGACCTGACCGCTCCGTTGCCGGAAGCCGCCGGTGAATTGGCACAGATCGCCCGTACCGGAACCTTGCCGGTTCTGAATGTTGCAGACAGTGAAGAAGTTTATCAGGAAGAAACAATAAAAACCGGTCTGCCCTTTGCCGCCGTACCGGACATGTTTCATAATTACAACAAACCGGCAGTACCGGTGCCGGAAAGAAATGACAACCGCAATCGCAAACTGCTGTTGATAATTGCGATCGCTGTACTGCTCGCTGCGGTAAGCGGTGGAGTGATAACAGCACTTTACCTTGCGGAGAATAATTCCGGTTCAGTAAGTTACAATTCAAGTAAAAGCGACCGTGATGATGCACCGGAAAAAGCAGTGCAATTGGCAGATGCCGGAAAAAAAGATACTCCGGAAGCATCCGGGACACCGGTCGATCCGTTGCAGGGAAAAATCACCCTGCCGGAAGAATTTTTCAAACTCGGCAATATCAATGCCCCTTTGAATAAAGACAGAAGCTGTACTTTTTCTTTCCCGCTGCTGCCGGAATTCGGCGAAATCAGCGGTGTCTGGATCACTTATAAAAAAGAACTGAAATTTCTGTCATTTGACCCGCAGGGGGCAACTCCTGCTCTGGATAAAAAAAGACCGGGCGTCGAAGCTCTGGCTCTGAAATTCATCCGCAAAGACAAAAACAGTGTCACTCTGCAATGGAACGACGGAATTCTGCACTCCGGCACAAAGATCGAAGCACTGGTCACTGATAAAAAATGGCTCATTCCGTGTACGGCATTGCAGTTGACCAAATCGCTCTCTCCGGATGGCAGCGCAGAATATTCTCCGCGACCTGACTGGTTCCCGCTTCAGAAGTGTGAAGAGGATTTGAAAAAATTAAAAGGGAAAAGCCAAAAAATATGGATAAATTCTTCCGATGGGGATAAAATCGTTATCGGATCTGTAAATGTGATCAATGCCGGAAAAGAAAAAAAAGCAGCTCCGGCGGATGACAAAATCAAAGACAAAAGAAACAAAAATACAAATAAGGTTATCCGGAAAAATATTTCCGCCCCCGCGGACGGAGAAAAAAAATCCCCCGCAAAAGATCAAAAAAATCTGAAGATCAGTAAGAAAGAAATCAGTTTATGAATAATTTTCAAAATAACGGTTCATCCTCGCCGACGCTTCCTGATTTGCTCAATGAGTACCGCATAATCAGCCGTTCCGGAACGCTTCAGGAAAAAATTAAACTGCTCCGGCAGTTGACCGTCGCCGATGCCGGAAACAAGGAATGGTCTGACCATTTGCGCAACTGTGAAGAAAAATTCCAGAACGAACTTGCCGCAGCTGCCAAAGCTGCGATCATGGCAGAAAATTTTGAAGAGCTTGGTGCAGTGCAGAATATCTTCTCCACCCAGCCGTGGCTGCACAAGCCCAATCCGCTGGTGACCGGTAAAATCAGTGCAGTTCTTCACAAACATAAATTGGATCTGCACAAAAAAGAGCTTCAGAAAAAGATGCTTGCCGTTTCCCGGGCTTACAGCGGGAAAGATCTGTATGCTCTGCAAAATGCCGTCGCCGGTTATGACCAGTTTCTGGCGGCGATGCCGGAAGCCGCTCCCAAGGCGGATTCCGCAGACTTTCAACTTCTTAACGAGACAAAAAAATATATTGCTGTCCAGGTGAAAAAGAATGCCGAAGAAGCAGAATATCACCATCTGGTGGAAGCTTTGAAATATGGACTTTTGCATGATGAACCATTGAATAAACTGGAAAAATATATCATTGCCATCCGCAGTATGGATCGTGCGGTGCCGATGGAGTTGAATCAGCGTTTCATGGAATGCCAGGAGGAAGAGGAAGCTGTTGCCCGGCGGAAAAAATTTGTCCGGGTCACTGCCGGATGCATCATCACCCTGCTCCTGCTGGCAGCAATCGCTTTCGTCGGTTACACTATTTTTATGCAACAGCAGCAAAAGCAGTGGTGCCGCCGGTTGGATGAGGTGATCTCTTCCGGTTCCGCCGCCGACGGTTTTGAGTTGTTGGATGAATTGGAAGCACAATACCCCCGGATGCGGAAAAGAGAAGATATTTTAACCCGGGAAAAACTGATCCGCGAAAAGAAAGCCGCCGAAGACATCAAGCGGGAAAAATTCAAAAGTGTCGCCACAGATTTCAAGGCGAAAATGCATCAATTTGCCAAATACCGCAACGATTTTTCTGATATGCTCAAATCAATGAAAGAAAACATCGTTGATGAAGAGGAGGAAAGCGTGTACAACGATCTGAACGGCAAGTATGAAACTGAATTGCTCGCTTATGAAAATCAGCAGCGCAGCACTTACCGTTCACTTGGAGAATCTTTGCGTAAAGAGTTTGATCTTTTCCGGATAGCGGTCTCGGAAAAAAATCTCGACAATATCCGCAAACACATGAAAAAAACGGTCGATCTCAAAGAGCGCATGCAGAAGATGGATGATATTCCCGAAGATCTGAAAAAAGAGTATGCCGCTTTGCTGAAAAAAAAGATCGAATATGACAAAGAAGAGCTTGAAACTCTCAAACAGGAAGAACAACGCAGTTTTGCCGAAAATGAGTTGAAAGAGAAAATAAGAGAATTAACTGAACTTGCCGGACTTTTCAATAATGCCATACAGAAAGAGGATGCTGCCGGAGCAAAGGAGTATTTGCAGAAAATAACAGCTGTATTTGACAGAATAGATACACTTTCTGAAACAGCCAGTTCAGTGTATATCAAGCATGAAGATTTTCTCAAATCTTTCAATGATTTTCCGGAAAAACTCTCCCGGCTTGAAAAGAAACTGGAAGAACAGAAACTTCTGCAGAAAAAACGTGATGAATTGCTTGCCAGTCTGCCGCAATTAAAATCATTCGGTGAATTTTTTCAGATGCTGGAAAAGTGTTATATCAACCAGAAAAATATCGCTAAAATCATTCCCGGAATCAATCAGCTTTATGAAAACTGCCAGCTCGCGGATATGATCAAAGAGGAAAAATATTTGAGTATCCCGGTATTTTTCAATGATATCCGTCTGCTTAACGATCTTAAACGCCAGCGTATTACCGATGGTGACAAAATCATCAAGCAAATCAGAAATGTGGAAGAGGATAATGCATTCATGATCGTTGCCGCGGATGACAACGGAAAAATGTGTACACTTTACTTCAACGAACCGGCGGCGGCTGCCGGAAAAGATCCGCATACTCTGCGTTGCGAAGTTCTGGATATGGCTAACCGGATGATCCCGGTCACAATACAGTATGATCCGGCAAAAAAGAGTGTTGCAATTTCCGGGGAAAACGGTTTCAAATTCAACGGCAAACTGCTTTATCCGGAACAATTCAGCGGTTCTGCCCCCGGCTTTCACACACTCTATGTAAAAGCACTGAAAAATATTATTGATCAGGATGCGGAATCCGCCATTGCCAATGCCGAAAAGCTGCTCTGCAATGACATAGATACCATTGCCAAAGACAAACGCATCCACCCGTATTTCAAACTTTTACTGATCGATGAATATCTTTCGCTTCTGGTAAAAACACTGAAAAAGAATTCTTCGACATACCTCAAGTGGAAGCAGGAAATCAATACGCTCCGGGAGGAACTCGGAAATAAAGTCAAATGGCAGATGACCGGCAGTGATATAGATATTGCTGCGCTCAACAGGCGGATCGCAGATTGCTGCAATAAATATTCCAATTATTTGCCGTATATCACAATTGACCGTCAGATCGAAGCTCTGGAACTGATCAAAAAGCGCAAACTGACTCCCGCCGGATTCGTATTTTTCAATGACGATAATACCAGTTGGAAATTCTACCGTTTTGCAGAAGCTCCCGTCGCCGGGGAATTCTGGATATTCCGGGACAACAAGTTTTCCATTCACGGTGAATACAGCGGTGAAACAGTCAAAGTTTCAACCTTGAAAAGCAATGACCGGATAATGCTGGTATTCACACCCGCTGACGGAAAAAGCACATCAAAAATACAGCAGTCCATGGAAAATCAGGGAACAGCTCTGCCGGAATCATGGCCGGCGTTTGCCTTTTAACAGAAAATCACAGATTCAAAGGAGATAACGATATATGAGCGAATTCAGCACTTTTGAACTCAGTTGGAAAAAACTTGATCCTGAAGCAAAATGGGGACTTAAAGCAAAAAAATTCACCGCAGTAAACAGCGGTTTTGCATTTTTCCTCGGCGTGATTTTCACGGTGATATTCTATGCGGCATTACTGCCGTTTTACTGGATGAATAAGTACCAGATGATCAATATGTTTTTCCACGGCGGGCCGGAACACCGTTCCACGATCCCGTATTACACTATGCTTTTGAGCTTCTGGTGTCTGGCATTTTTGCTGTTGAAACTCAAAAAGATCAAAGTTCAGCGCAAAGCTCTGGCAATCAAGCTGGTTCCCGCAACCGATGATTATGTGATCACCCCTGCCAATGCCCACGACATTCTCATGCAGATGGGCAACAAAATCAACCGGGTGGAAAATTTTCTTGTTCTCTGGCGGGTCCAGCGGGCACTGAGCAATTTGAAAAATATCGGCAGAGTTTCCGATGTTTCGTCACTGCTTTCCGATCTGGCAAAAGATGATGCATCCTTTGCCGAAAACAGTTACACTCTTCCCCGGGGATTGATCTGGGCGATCCCGGTCATCGGTTTTATCGGTACAGTTCTGGGATTGTCACAAGCGGTCGGCGGATTCGGTCAGGTCATTGCCGGCGGAGCTGATCTGGATGCTCTGAAAAATGCTCTCGGCGGTGTTACCGGCGGTCTTGCCACTGCTTTTGAAACCACTCTTATTGCATTGGTCGCAGCTTTGATAATCCAGCTGATCATGACCTTTGTCATGCAGAAAGAGGAGGAATTTCTTGATGATTGCGCCACATACTGTCACCAGAATATAACCTCCCATCTCAAACTGATCGGTGTGGAAGAAAATTCCAATGCGGCAGGAATAGCTTCAACAGCGGTGCAAAATGCGGTTCCGATACCGGCAAACACAAATGTACAACCGGCAGTTGAAAACAACGGTATTCCTTTGGTCAAACCTGAATAAAGCTTTGAAAGCATCTGATTTTTTATGAAAAAAGGTTCACCGATCTCTCTTTTTTCCTTTCAGGATATTATCACCTGTCTGACCGGGATAATGATCGTGATCGTCCTGATCATCCTGCTGCAGCTGGTCGAAGCAACTGTCGGTGTGCAGGTCAACAGCGGTGACAAAAAACGTTTGGAAGAACTTAAACAGCTGGAAAAAGAGCTGATCATGTATCAGGAAAATGTTTCTGCGGAAATGCCCGATGATGAGGCGATGGAGGATGTCGCCTACTCGGAGTACACCGCAGAAGAACTGCGCACACAGCTTGAGGATGCTAAAGTTGAATACCGGGGACTGATGAATTCAATTTCTGCACTCAAGGCAAAAATTCAGAGTATCGATCTGAAAGATTTGCAGAATGAAAAGAAAAATCTTTATACAAAATTGAGTGAAGATCAGAAAAAATCCCATCAATTGCAGCTGCTGCAGGACAAAATAGCAGATGCCGGAAAGAAAGCTGAAGAACTCCGCAATAAGATCGAAAAAAAGAAAAAAAATATGCGTTTCGAGATCAAGGGCTCCCGGGATGTTGATCCGATCATAATCGAATGCAATTCGTGGGGATTCCGTATACAGAAATATCCGGATGGCAAAGTTATCACCATCGGAGAACGCTCTTCGCAGCTGCCGCTGCATATTCCGGCAATGGTCAAACATGTTCAGACATTTGACCGTAACAAGTATTATCCATTGCTGCTTTTCAGGGAAGAAGCATTGAAGCATTCTGAAGCTATCATGGATGAGTTTTACAACGCTTTCGGTTATAACGTAAGTGTCGGCAAAGAGTTGCTGAAGGCAGACGAGGAGTGTTTCTACGATGAGTAAATTGAAAGACAATCTGCCGGAAAGTCTGGAACTGCTTCTGGATACCATGTGCAATACCTTCGGCGGTATCATGTTCATCGCATTGTCCCTGGTAATCATCAGCCAGCTGGTCACAGATAAAATCGTTTCAGAAGCACCGGAAAAAGTCGATCAGGAAGAAATAGAAGTTCTGGAGCGCAGCGTGGCTGTGCTGCAGACAGAATCTCTTGAAAATCAGCAGAAAATACAAAGTTTCAATGATGCTAAACAGCGTATCACCCCGGAACTGAAAAAACTGATTAACGAGATCAAACAGATGAAACTGATAAATCTGGAAGCCGAAGTTATCTCGGAAAATCTTTCTGAACAGCTCAAAAAACAGCTTGAAGAGGAAAAGGCACTCAAAAAAGAGATCGCTTCACTGAAACAGCAGAGAAAGAGAAATGCCGCCAGAACTGAACAGGAAAAAAAGGAAATGGAACGTGAATTGGCGAAAAAAGCCAAGGAACTGGAAAATCTGGAAAAATTACTGGCTTCCACTAAAAGTAAAACAGTAACTTTCAGCATGGAAGAGGACACTTATATGCTTCCTTATGTGGTTATTATCAGAAAAGACAGTATCTACCGCATGGGAAGCAGCTGGCAAAATCCGGTCAGTGATGTCACTGTCAGTCTGGATGGTAAAAAACTGATCATAATCCCCAAATCCGGAACTGCTCTGGGCAATTCACCGGAAGTTACATTGGAAAAACTTTTCGGTCAGATCAATAAATCAAGTTATTTTATCTGGCTGATTTCCGATGAAAACAGTTTTCACACATTGAGGTCAACAAGAGAATTTCTGCGTAAACAGGGATTCAAAGTAAGATGGGATATAAATATAGATTTGTACATCGGAAACGGAACGAATAAAGCATCGTTCTGAAAAGTGTTCCGGTGTTGTCTGTAGGTATTTGAATAAAAGGGAGATAATCATGACAAAAATCAAAATCCTGCTGGAAGCTCTTTTTGCCGGAATTTTCATCGGCATCGCCGGTACAGTCTATCTTTGCACCGCCAATCCGGTAACCGGATCATTTCTCTTCGGTTTCGGATTACTGACCATCGTCTGCTTTCAACTGAAACTTTTCACCGGCGCGATCGGTTATCTGGTGGAACAGGGGAAGAATTTTTACAACTACCTCTTTGATCTGCTTCTGATCTGGCTGGGCAATCTTGCCGGATGTGCCGCCGTAGGTTATGCCATCCGTGAAACCAGAACTTTGAGTATGATTGAAAGCAAAGTGGAAAAAATCGTAGCGGTGAAAACCGCCGATGATCCGGTGAGCCTTTTCATTCTGGCGATATTCTGCGGGATGCTGATGTTTACCGCAGTTGATGCATTCAAAAATGAAAAACTTCCGGCAGTCTGCCGCCCGGTGATGGTGTTCCTCTGCGTGATGGTCTTTATTTTAAGCGGCTTTGAACACTGCATTGCCAACATGTACTACTTTTCCGCGGCAAATGCATGGAACACCAATACCTTGCTCCTTACTCTGCTGATGACCCTGGGTAACAGCATCGGCGGAAACTTTTTCGCCGCACTGGTGAAACACTCACCCAAGCTTGTGCAGCAGGTCAAGTAATTTACGCATCCGCAAACGGAATGAATCTCTCGGATCAAGCCGTGGAAGTTTGCCGTTTTCACGGTAGATTGATCCTCCGGCACCATGGAGAGCCAGTGTACCGTTGACCGCTGAAACTTTGCGGATCCCGGCAAGTGACGCAAGGATCCTCACCCGGTTAAGCAGCAAAAGATTTTCCACTTCCGGCGGCAGTTTGCCGTAACGGTCGCGCAACTCATCTTTGAAGTCATCCAGCATGGCTTCCGAACGGATCTCTGCCATTCTCCGGTAGGCTGATATACGCAGTCTTTCGTTCTCGATATAAGATGGCGGTATGGCGGCAGGGAAAACATTTTCCGGAGTCTGTAATGCCGGATGGAGAAATTCGATATTCAGTTCCACATCCGGCAGCAGTTCCTCATCGGCAAGCTGCTGGAGTTCTCCGGCAGTGCTTTTCTGCATCCGGGCGATTTCTGTTTTCAGCAAACGGCAGTAAAGATCAAAACCGATCACACACAAGTGTCCGGATTGTTCCGAACCGAGTAAATTACCCGCTCCGCGGATCTCCAGATCCCGCAATGCCAGCTGGAATCCGGCTCCGAGAGAAGAACACCGCCGGATCGCCGCCAGACGTTTTTTGGCATTGGTACCGATCAATTGATTTTCCGGCAGCAGCATATAAGCGTATGCCTGATGCTTCCATCTGCCGACTCTGCCGCGCAGTTGATAGAGCTGTGCCAGTCCGAAACGATCGGCCCGCTCAATAATGATCGTATTGGCATTTTGCACATCCAATCCCGACTCAATAATGGTACTGCATACCAGACAATCGATCTTTCCATCGACAAAAGCGGTCATTACGGTTTCCAGCTCCTCCTCCGGCATCTGACCGTGAGCGACCGATATCCGTGCATCCGGTACGATCGCCCGCAGATGGGAAGCACATTCATCGATACTCTGCACCCGGTTATGCAGATAGTACACCTGTCCGCCCCGGGCAAGTTCCGCCCGGATGGCAGCGGCGATCAAATCATCTTCTTTCGGAGCAACTACGGTCTTGACCGGCAGCCGGAGCTTCGGCGGAGTAACCAGCGTACTCAAATCACGTGCGCCGGACATCGCCATATAGAGTGTCCGCGGTATGGGAGTAGCTGACATGCTCAAAACATCTGCTTCCACCCGGAAACGGCGCAGGCGTTCTTTCTGTTCCACCCCGAAACGCTGTTCTTCGTCGATCACTACCAGCCCCAGATTGCGGAATGGGAAATTTTTACCGCACAACCGGTGAGTTCCGATAAGAATATCGATCCCGCCGGAAAGCAGCCGGTCGGCGATCTTCTGCTGTTCAGCAGCAGTGCGGAAGCGGCTGACCACTTCGATGGTATAGGGGAATTCCCGGAATCTTTCACAGAAACTGCGATAATGCTGATGTGCCAGCACCGTAGTCGGAGCGATCACAGCCACCTGATAACCGGCGGAAACCGCCCGGAACGCCGCCCGCATGGCGATCTCGGTCTTTCCGTAACCGACATCGCCGCAAAGCAGTCTGTCCATCGGTTTGGCAGCGACCATATCCCGTTTGATTTCCACGGTCGATCTGCTCTGACAGCGGGTGTCTTTGAAAGGGAATGCCCGCAAAAAGGCTCCCATTGCCTGATTATCCGCCCGGAAACTTATTCCCGGGACAGCCTGCCGGACAGCCTGAAATCTCAACATATCCGCCGCATAAGAACGCACTCCCAGACGGGCATTTTCCTTTTCACTGCGCCAGCGGTTTGAATTGAGTGCATGGAGTTTTACTCTGCCGGCGGCTCCGAGGTAACGGCTGATTTTCGCCGCTTGTATCATCGACACATACATGATCTGCTCATCCCGGAACTCCAGAACCAGAACTTCCCGGCTTTCTCCGTTGCTCTGCTGCAGTTTGATTCCACGGTAGATACCGATCCCGTAATCCACATGCACCACATAATCGCCTTCATCAAAATCGGTCAGGGAAAATTCTCCGCCGTCAGCAGGCATATTTTCCAGTTCCACCGGGGCAAGTTCCTTTTCCGGTTCCATGTGTTCATCACTTGAAACAAGGCGGAATCCGGCGGCAACCAATTCATTTTCCACCAGAAACAGCAGCTCTTTTTCCCAATAGAAACCGCTTTGCAGGTCACTTTCAATATACTCTGGAGAATATCCATCTATTCCGCAATGTTCCGCCCAGTGCCGTAAAACCGGAATATCTTCAGCATCGGAAACACTCAAAACGAGCTGCGCGCCGCTTTTTAGTGCCTGCTCTATTCTCTGGAGCAGAAGTTGTTCCTGCAATTTTTCTCCGGAAGAGCGTGCCGCATCCGGAAGTATCGCCTGATCTGCGGCAAAAGGCTGATGCAAAAAAGCTGATGCTGCAAGGGGATGCCCCAATTCAAAAAAGCTGAATTGCGGAAATTTGTTTCTGATCTCCTCCCATCTTTCCGGAGCCCCCGGCACGCTGTATTTTTTCAATACGTCCAATGCCTGATCGGGAAAAATATTCAACACCCGGAAACTGCCTTTTTGTTCCATGTAGGCAAAAAGATCCGACTCGGCAGCTCCGCCGGCAGTGATCCCGGCACGGTTGATTATCCGGCAGAATGCAGCAGCTTTGCCAGACCGCTGGGTTTCAGGAGAAAAGAAGCGGATCGATTCGATCTCATCATCAAAATATTCGATCCGGCACGGCTCATCGTGCGCCGGACTGAATATATCCAATATTCCGCCGCGGCGGCTGAATTCCCCCGGAGCAGTCACCATCGCTTCATCATCATAATCAAGTTGAACAAGTTTTTCCACCACCTGTGAAACTGGCAGAACCATTCCGCAGCGCAGTTCCATTTGCCCGGATTCACTTTCCTGCGGCGCAGGAGCAGGCCCCAGCCAGGAGTGAATACTGGCGATAACCAGATCAAATTCTTCATTCAAAATCCGGTTCAAAGCCCGCGCCCGGCGGGATTCACCACCGGGGAAAAGCAGTTTTCCTCTGCCGCATTCCGGAATCAGCAGGATCCGTTTATCAAGACCGCACAACCGGGAAAACTCCAAAACATCCTGATAAAAACGGTCGGCGCTCTGGGCATCCGGCAATGTTACACACAAGGTATCCGGCTGCTCATTCTGCAGCTTCAATCCCGGCAATGCCGCTGTTGACAACGGCTGAAATGCAGTTGCCGGAGCAGTTTTTTCACCGGAAAATAAAAAATTTTTAATTTTTTTTGAAAAATTCATAAAATAACAGTTGAAAAATTTTCCAATTCGCTTATAATTGTTCTTTGGGCTGATACCGTGTGCGGCAATAATTGTTTCATCTATATATTATAACCGCTCAATGGTATTTTTTATAGTCTGAAATGTAAAAAAAATGCTTTTTTTAATAATATCAACTGAATAACAGGAGGAATCATGGCTGATTTGTCTGAAGGTAAAAAAATCCGCCGTGCCGGAGTCAAACTTATTCCCAAATTCAAGATCGCGCCGCCGGCAGAGCCGGAAACCACAGATGTTGAGGAGGAAATTTCTGCCGATCCTGAACCGCGAAAAAGCAAACTTGTCATCAAAAAAGTTTCCGCGGCACCAAGTAAATTCGCACCCAGAGCCGGTTCTAAAGTTATTGCCAAACCGGTAATCACAGAATCTTCTGACGATTCCGCCGTTTCCGTCACCCCCAGATTGCGGACCAAAAAAGAGGTCGATGCCGCCAGAAAAAATGCACTCGAAGCCAAACTTGCGGTCGGCAATAAAAATGATACCATGAAAGTGTACATGGGAGAAATCGCCCAGATCCCGCTCGTCAACAAAAAAGAAGAAGCTGATCTGGCAGAGGAGATCCACAGCACCGATCCGGAACGCCATGAAGCCGCCCGAACCACCTTGATCAAAGCAAACTTGCGTCTTGTGGTCAAAATCGCTCACGATTTCAAAGGTCTCGGATTGCCGCTGCTCGACCTTATCAGTGAAGGAAATATCGGTCTGATGCGGGCTGTGGAAAAATTCGATCCTGCCAAAGGTGCAAAATTTTCCAGCTACGCCGCATGGTGGATCAAACAATCCATGCGCCGCGCCCTTGCCAATCAGAGCCGTACCATCCGTATTCCGGTGCAGTCCGCCGGAAAGATCAACAAAATCAAAACTGTCCGTATGCGTCTTGCAGAAGAACTGGGCAGAGAACCCTCTGATGCCGAGATCGCAGAACATCTCGACTTCAGCGAGCGCACCGTTTCCGGTTTGCGTCTGGCTGACCTGCGGACCATAAGTCTGCATGACCCCATCCAGCAGGGTGAAGAAGGCGAATTTCAGGATATTATCCCCGACCGTCATGCAATGACTCCGGATCAGATCATCGGCGATATAGAATCAGTCTTCCGCCTGATGGATCTGCTCGATAAACTTGATGAACGTGAACGGAAGATCCTGGAAATGCGCTTCGGTCTCCGCGGCGGCAGAACCCTCACTCTGGAAGAGGTCAGCCAGCAGATCGGCAGAACCCGTGAGCGTGTACGCCAGATCCAGAATCAGGCTCTTGCCAAATTGAAACAACTGCTCATGGATGAAGCCGGTTACACCAATAACGGCGTTCAGAATGAGGATTGATGCCGTTTCACGGCAATAAAAAAGCACCTTGAAAGTTACGCAGACTTTCAAGGTGTTTTTTATGGCTGTTCACAAAGGAAGTCAACCGGCAAGAAATCTTTTTATGCGGATCAGTGCTTCGCGCAACTCATCAGCTCCGGTAGCATAACAGCAGCGCACGAATCCGTTGCCACCGGGCCCGAATGCCTCACCGGGAACAACAGCAACATGTTCAGCCCGCAGAAGTTTTTCCGCAAATTCCTCCGAACTCATTCCGGTATTTTTCACCGAAGCAAAGGCGTAAAAAGCTC
Source organism: Victivallaceae bacterium (assembly GCA_045534015.1). Lineage (GTDB taxonomy): Bacteria > Verrucomicrobiota > Lentisphaeria > Victivallales > Victivallaceae > UBA1784. The sequence continues at coordinate 38,187 of JAZSIZ010000066.1, forward strand.
CATGCGGCATCAAACAATCCAGACCGGCATCATTGAGACCTTTAACAAAAAAATCTCTCCGGCTGCGGTAACTTTCCCGCATCTCACGCATGGCATCCCCCCCATTCCTGATCGCTTCCAAAGCGGCTTCCTGCGCCACCGTAGGAGCGCACATGATCGAATACTGGTGGATGCGCATCATCGCCCCGATCATCGCTTCCGGAGCGCAAACATAACCGACCCGCCAGCCGGTCATGGCAAAAGCTTTGGAAAAACCGTGAAGGAATATGGTACGCTCTTTCATCCCCGGCAGAGAAGCGATGGATATATGGTTGCCATCGTAATTCAATTCAGAATAGATCTCATCGGTCAAAACGCAAAGATCATACTTGCAGGCAATGGCGGCAACGGCACGGAGTTTATGTTCCGGCATGACTGCCCCGGTGGGATTGCACGGGAAGTTGAGCAATATCGCTTTGGTTCTGGAAGTGATCGCCTTTTCAATATCTTCCGGCTCCACGGCAAACTCATTTTCCACCCGGGTGGTGACCGGAACCGGAACCCCGTGAGCCATACGGATCTCCGCCGGATAGGAAACATAACACGGTTCAGTATAGATCACCTCATCACCGGGAGAAAGCAGCATCCGGAAAGCCAGATCCAATGCTTCACTTACTCCGATAGTGACCAGACACTCCTTTTTAAAATCATAGGATACGTGATAATTTTTTTCCACATAATCACAGATCGCCCGGCGCAAAGCAGGTGTACCGAGATTGGACGTATAACCGGTATGCCCCCTTTCCAGAGAATAAATACCGCTTTCGCGGATCGTCCACGGGGTGGTGAAATCCGGTTCGCCCACACCGAGGGAGATCACATCATCCATCGCATTGACCAGATCGAAAAATTTACGGATCCCGCTGGGCGGCAACGCCGCAATATGGGGTGCAATAAATCTTTCAGAAACAGATTTTGAGCCGTTCATACTCTTCATCACTTTGCATTATCATACCGGATTCCTTGTAGCGTTTGAGCTGGAATGCGGTTGAAGTTGAAATAACACCGTCGATGGTCGCAAGTTTGTTGGAAACAAAATTTGCCACCTGCTGCAGAGAATTTCCCTCTACAGTCAATTGCAGATCGTAACTGCCGGAAAGCAGACTCAAATCGGTCACTTCCGGAAATTTGGCGATCCGGCGGGCGACCCGGTCAAATCCGCCATCCCGGTTGGGAGTGACTTTGACCTCGATCAATGCTTTCACTCTGGTTTCACTGCCCGGAGCTTCATCGGTGACAATGGCAGCATACCCCCGGATAACTCCATCTTTTTCCATTTCCGCGACAATACCAGCCGCCTCTTTTTCTGTAATACCGACTTCCGCAGCCAATTCTGCGAAAGAAATGCGGGCATTACTCCGCAATATGGAAATAATTTTATCTTTCATCACAATATACCTTTCATGAAGAAAAGCGGCCAGAAAAGCAGACCGTTGTAAATAAAACTGTCAAGCACATCAAATGCTCCGCCCATTCCCGGAACAAATGAACCGGAATCTTTGATTTTGCAAAGTCTTTTGACCGCAGATTCGGTCAGATCGCCGAAGAAACTGCCAAGCGAAAGCACCAGAGCCGTCACGGTATGCCATAACCATGAACCTCCCTGCGGAGCAACGGCAAAAAATACAAAACTCACCGCCACAGAGAGCAACATACCGCCGATCAGACCTTCCCAGGATTTTTTCGGACTGACTTTGGGAGCGATCTTGTGGTTCCCACCGGGAAGTTTGGCTGTAAGCGTGCCGACGATATAGCCGCCGGTATCAGTGGCTTTGGTGACCAGACAGAGAAAGATCAGCCAGTAGCCGCGCGGTTCAAGGAAATAAGATTGCAGCAGCAGTATCAACGACGGAGCAAAAAGCACCGCCGCCGCTGTCGAATTAAAAACTCTTTTGATCACATCACCGCGCATACTCAATATACCGGCACATCCGGCGATAAGCAGTGCCGCAAAAAGAAACAGCGCACTTAAATATGCCACCGGAATAATATTGCCCAGAATAACAGCTGTCGTTATCAGCCAGACCGCAAGAGCAGTCGGCAGAACAAATGTCCGTCTGCCGGAACAATTCATCATGGAACAGCATTCCCCGATGGCAGCAGCAACAAACAGCGGAGTCACCGCAATAAAAAGCCAGATACCGCCGGGATTCCAGAAAAATATTCCCCCCAGCAGTGCCATAAGCAACGCAAAACCGATGATCCTGAATTTGAACATAACTATTTTACTCCATCATTTTGAAAAATTGAGACTCCACTGCCATACACAAAGTATGATAAACCGGCAGATGAAGTTCCTGTATTTTGTAAGTTTCTGTTTCCGGCACGGCGATGACCACATCGGCAAAATCACGACAGCTGCCGTATTTGCTGCCGGTCAGCAGGATCGTCCGGATCTTTTTCGCTCTGGCGGCGATAAAAAGTTTACGGATATTTGCCGCATTGCCGCCGGTGGAAATGCCGATAACTGCATCATTTTCTTTTCCCAATGCCCACAATTGCTGCGCAAATGCCAGATTCGGATCGACATCATTGCCGAATGCACTGGTCAAAGCCGGATGGGAAAGCAGCGAAACTGCCGGCAGACCATATTGCAGAGCTTTGCCGAGAGCTTCACCTTCACTGCCGCCGGCACTGCTCAATTTTTCCCGGTCACGCTCATCCAGTTCCCGCAATGATTTGAAACCTTTGAGCAATTCTCCGCAGATATGTTCGGCATCGGCGGCACTGCCGCCATTTCCGGCGAGAAAAAGCGTATTGCCCCGACGGAAAAGTTCCGTCAGCTCCACTGCCAGATCTTCAAGCTGCGGTACCAATTCCAGCAATGCCGGATAACGCTCATGCAGCGTGGAAAAATATTTCTTCATCTCTGCTCCTCAACAGTAAACAGCTCTGATCATTTCTTGAATACATTGAAGATCCCGACGATCCACAACAATGCGATAAAAACCGGAATCACAAACCGTATATACCACTTTGTCCACAATGGAAATTTCCATCCTTTGCCGGTATTCAATTCAGCAAAGAATTTTTCCGTTCCCCAGCCATATCTGCTCATACAGAATACGGTCAGATAAAGCGCACCCAGCGGCAGGAGATTGGCACTGACAATAAAGTCTTCCAAATCAAGAATACCGCTGTTCCCGCCAAGCGGATGCCATGCACTCCAGTAATTGAATCCCAGAATACAGGGCATGGAAAGAATTGCCACCGCAATACCGAATATCAGACAGGATCTTTTTCTGCTCCATTTGAATTCATCGATACCGAATGCAACCAGATTTTCAAAAACCGCAACCAGTGTGGAAAGTGCCGCCACAGCAAGGAATACGAAAAATACAAATCCCCAGACAAAACCGAACTGCATTTTCTGGAAAACTTTCGGCAATGTTGTAAAAATAAGCGACGGTCCTTCTCCCGGCTCTATTCCAAAAGACATGCAGCTGGGAAAAATCACCAGTCCGGCAGAGACTGCAACTGCAGTATCCAACAGCACAATCCAGAAACCTTCCTGGAACAATGAACGCTCTTTGCCGATATAACTGCCGCAAATCGCAATACTTCCGATGCCGAGGCTCAAAGTGAAAAATGCCTGTGCCATCGCCGCATGAAGCGTTTCTGTAATATTGCCCAGAGAAAAACCGGAGAATTTAGGCAGCAGAAAAAACTCCAGCCCTTCTCCTGCTCCCGGCAGACTCAATGCCTGCACGACCAGCACACCAAGCAGGATAAAAAGACCTGCCATCATGATTTTCACACTCTTTTCCACCGAGCGGCGCACTCCGCCCAGACAGAGCAGAAATGTGAGCAGTACACCTGCCAGCATGGCAATACTCTGTCTGCCTGGAGAAGCAAGCATGTCACCGAAAAAACCGGCATCCATCACCGCCAGATTCCCTTTGGCGAAATTGAAACTGTAAATCAACAGCCAGCCGGTAAGAACCGTGTAAAACATCAGCAGGATCAAATTGCCGGAAAAGAGGATATACGCCGGGATCTTCCATTTGAATTTACTCTGCGGATTCTGTAATCCGGCAAATGCGCCGGGATAAGTACTCTGTCCGGCTCTGCCGACGGCAAGTTCCATCAACAGTACCGGCACACCGAAAAACAGCAGGCACAAAAAGTACAGCAACACAAAAAGTCCGCCGCCGTACTTGCCGGCTATATACGGGAAACGCCAGATATTTCCCAACCCGATGGCGCATCCGGCTGCCATAAGAATAAATCCCATGCGGGATGCAAAATGTTCTCGCTGACTACTCATAACAATACTTTTGATTTCAATATCCTGATCTGTCTTCTATCAAAATATAAAATAGCACACCGAGCAGTTTTTGTCAATGGCAGGTTGCATTTTTTACGTTGGTAATGTATCTTATATTATGAGGTAATTTCACTTGACAGGAGAATTTTTATGGATTTTGACAAATTATCCCCCGCAAGACGGACAATACGCCGTTTTCAACAGAAAAATGTACCAGCATCTGAAGTGCGACATCTGATCGATATGGCACGTTTCGCCTCGTGCGGATCAAACAAACAGCGTCTGCGGTACATCGTCATGCAGAATTCCGCATTGGTCAAAGCAGTTTTTGAAACGACCCGCTGGGCAGGATTGGTTGCTCCCCGCCGCACTCCGCGATGGGGAGAGGATGCCCCGCTGTGTTTTATCGGTGTTACCGCACCGGCTGAAGCCAATCACATCATCCATGCTGATGCCGGAGCAGCGATCCAAAGCATCCAGCTGGCGGCATGGGAACGGAAACTTGGCTGCTGCTGGTTCGCTTCATTTGATCCGGAAAAGGTCAGAGAGCTGGTCAATCTGCCGTCTGACCGTCAGATTTTGTACCTTGTTGCGGTCGGCTATCCGGCGGAAAATCCGGTCGGAGAAGAAGCGGTCAACGGTGAAGTGGCGTATTATCTGGATGAAAATGATACGCTTCACATCCCCAAACTTCCGGTAGATGAAATAATTTCATGGATGTGAAAAAATGAGAAACCTCCGGCAATTTTTCCGTTATACAGCAACAGTTTTATGGTGCGCTGCAAGTTTTCTGGCAATGCCGTTGGCGTTTACCCGGCTTACCGGCACACCGGTGCCGCTTTTCGGAGTGGTACAGCTGGTTACTCTGCCGGTAATGACACTTTTTTCACTGGCTTTACTGTTTTTCTTTCCGGAAAGATTGCAGGAAATTTTCACTTCCCGGAAATTGAAATTCCCCGGAGCGGCTGCTGCAATATTTCTGCTGATCCTGCTCTTTCATTTTTTCACCGGGCAGACCACATGGGATAATCTGCTTGCATCCGGATTCTGGATCACAACTCCGTTGGCGGCGATGGTCATGGCGGAAGAATTGAAAAAAGTTTTCCCGTTTTTTGCTTCCGCCGGAGCTGTTCTGCTGATTTACAGCGGATGCATGTCCGATTCTTTCACCGGTCTGGCAGGCAACTGGAACTGGCTTTCCGGCATGATCACCGCACTGCTGCCGGGAATCTTTATCCTGCATAATATGCCATACCGCAGAATATCTGCGCTGGCGGCTCTCGCTGTTTTTTTCCTGCTCTTTTATTTCTTTGCTCCGGAATATTTTCCCCGCTCGGCACTGCTTGGAGCATGTGGAGCGGCAGTACTGATATTCATCCGGGAGAAAGTACCGCAGAAAAAATTTGACAAAGTTCTGATCATATTTTTGTTCACTGCACTTGCCGCCGTTACGGTGCTGCTTTCCGCCGTTGAATTTTCCGACACCCGCTTTATTATCTGGGATGGAGCATTGGAACTTTTCCTGTCCTCTCCCCTGACCGGTTGCGGCAACGGTATGTTTGCTGAATTTATCCGTCCCTGTCTGCCGGAAGCATACTTTTTTTCCGATTTTCCCGCCCCGCATATCGACCACGCCCATAATGATCTACTGAATTTTCTGGCTGAATGCGGCATTCCCGGGGCAATATTTTATCTGACTGTGATATTTTCAGTGCTGCGCCGCCGGGCAAAAACTCCGGCAATGGAGCTTGCCAAGTGGTCTTTTTCCGTAATGCTGATCTGCGGCTGTTTTGATCAACATAATCTGACCGTTGCCGGAGCATTTATTTTTGCGGTATCCGCCGGAATGATTCTTGCGCCAGACCGCCGGAAACTGCCTGAAAAGAAAATCACCATCCAACCGCTTGCCGTCATCGCCGGAATGATTCTTTCCGGACTTGCTGTTTTAGAGTCAGCCAACAACTTTCAAGCAACGTCACTTATCCGGAAAGCGGATTTGAAACTTCTGGAATATGATATTGTCGGAGCTGTTCCGCTCTATCAGCGAAGTATTCAATACAAAGTTTTTCCGGCTGCCGTTTATCAGCTTTCGGAACTGCATCTGGCGACCGGAGAACCGGAAAAGAGCCTGCTGTATATTGAACAACTGGAAAAAGAGTGCCTTTTGACCAACTACCGGCACACCCAACGGCTCAAAGCGATCGCGGCTTTTCAAACCGGAGATCTTCCTCTGGCGGCAGAATCGTTGCAAACTGAATTGAAAAACGCTCCATTCAGTTTGATTTCTGCAGATTTCCAACGTTATTTACTGCGGGCATTAAATGCGGAAGATGAAGTGATCCGGGCGGGAGATGAAAATTTCGCCACACTTTGCAACATGCGGGAAATAACTCCGGCAGAAGTTCGTGATCCCGCATTTGTCAATATCGATGACGGAGCTTTTCCGGAGAAAACCCGCAAAGAGTACTTCCGGAAAAATTGATCTGTCAACTGCGGATACGGCGGATCGTTCCGGAAACCTGGGCGATTTGAGCTGTTCCGAGCAGTTTTTCCAATTCACTCATCGAAGCAAGCGTATTTGCCTGCGCCCGCAGCACCGCCGGAAATCCCCTGCCTTTCAAGTAGTCATGAACGATCTTTCTCGCCTGACGCATGGCAGAATCTTCACCGTACAAAGCAACCATTTCAGAAACGTGGAAATGCACCATCTGCCGCCATTCATCAAGAGTCGGCGGCAAATCACCATTTGCCAATTCTCCGAAAAGCCACGGATTACCCATGATCCCCTGCGCCAGCATCACCCGGGAACAACCGGTTTCCCGGCGCATTGTGTCATAACTTTCCTTTGAATTCACTCCGCCGTTGGCGATGACCGGAATATCCGGGAAAGCCTCTCTTACTGCCCGGATAACCGGAAAACTCACCTCTCCGGTGTAAAAATGATCCTTTGTCCTGCCGTGAATGGTCAACGCCTGTGCGCCTCTTTCCACTAATCCCCGGCACAATTCCAGAGTCTGAGCTGGATCATTTTCATCCAGGATCCGCAATTTGGCAGTCAAGGTATATTTACTCACCGAAGCAATTGCAGCAAAACACTCAAGGGCATGGACAATATTGCGCCCCAAAGCTGCACCGGCACCTTTTTTCACCACTTTGGGAACCGGACAACCGAGATTGAAATCAAGCAGTGAAAAATCTTTTTCATTCAATCTGATTGCGGCACGTTTGAGCAGTTCCACATCGGAACCGACCAGCTGAACCGCCAGAAAATCCTCTTCCTCACCACGTTTGAGCAAAGCTTCACCATTGCCGTTGGCATAGGATAAACTGGCGGCATCCACCATTTCAGTAAATGCATAACAACATCCGCCACGGCGGGCGGCACGGCGGTAGGCAAGATCAGTGAAACCCGACAATGGAGCCATTATCAGGGCATTTTCTGGATAAACCGGCACTTTTTCCATCAGAATAACTCGGTACGCTGACGGCGGGCCTCTGCCGTTGCCATAGCGGTCACATCAGCCAGCATGGCGTCCCGGGTCTCTTTATCCATCGCCATGAAGTTACCCATCAACTCATTTTCCAGAGCAGAAAGACTGGTATATTCAGTGGGCTTTGCCGGATTTTCCAGCGCACCGGCAAATTTTTTGATGATCTGCTTTTTTTCTTTATCACCGAAAATGGCAAATTCATCGAGCAGCACCTTTTGTTCACTGATCATTTCCACCAGTTCAGGATGGCGGCGGTACGGTGCGCCCAACCGCGGCGGCGGCTCTTTGATGGGTTCCGGACCTTCAAGGTACGGACGGAGCATGGGGTAGATCTTATCCCATGTTTCATTACGGATATTTTTGGCACGGCGGTCAATATAACGCCGGAGCAATTCGATACGGACACCATTGAGTCGGGAAATATCCTCAAAGGAGAGATTTTCCGAACACTTTTCCACTGCATCAAGAAACTCTTTATTGAAATTTTTTTCCGTTTTATCCGACATTTATGTCCTCTTTCCTATTTTGCATCAAATCCGGCAGCTTCTTCCATCAACTTGCCGAAAACAGCTTCATCGTACATATACAAAGTATGCAGATAACCGACCATCCGCCGGTAATTGCCCAACTCTGCCAGCTTGAAACATTTTATCTCACCGTTGACAAACAGCACACAGAAGTGATCGTCATGACAAACACATATTGCCGCCGGAGCATTTTTGCAGTTCTCAATTCTGCTGAAACGAACCAGTTGATGTTCACCTTTTTTTCCGGCATCCAGACGCAGTGATCCATCATTGTTTTTGGAAACCGTATAAAATCCCGGTTTATCATTAACTCTCTTTTCCAGCAGAATTTTCACCGTGGCAAGCCGTGCCGGACAGGGACACTCTGCATCAATTTTCTTTTCACCGGCACTTTTTTCACCGGCATTTTCTTCATCGCCGCCGGCAGCATCAGATTCTTTTCCGTTACTTTCATCAAGATTGAGCGACCGGATAAACGGCACTGCGGCAATCATATTCATCACATCTCCGAAAAGGAAAGTACGGTCACAATTTTCTGTATAAAGCCAGCCGTCACCACCCCGTGCAAGCACTGCCAAAGCCGGAAGTCCGGTCGCTGTATGCAATTTCAAGCCGCCCAATTCAACACTGCCGAGTTCATCGGTGCAATTGCAGAAAAACACTGCAGCTCCACTTTCCGGCATCCGGTTGAAAAGTGCCGTTTCATACTCTTTGCTGATCTTCATTACCGGAGCGGTGGTGAAATATTTCTCCGCTGCCGCAGATGAATATATCCTGATACCGGCTTTACGCTTTACCGCCACCGGAAATTTTTCTGCGATGGCAAATGGCAGCAGCACTCCTGACGAAGAAAAGTTCTTCCCTTTTTTCCCGATAAGCATCGCCATAGTGAACCAGCGGCCCTCTTTATCCGGCACATCCAGCTGCCAGAAAAATTCTTTTCCGTGACGGACAAAAATAAACTGCCATACGCCGCCGCTCTGTTTGAAAAGTTCCGGCAAAGGCAGAGATACGGGCAGATAGCCACTGAGCATTTCACCGACACTGCCGCTTTTCTGTATTGCTCCGAGCAACGCTTCCGGATAAATTTCTGCCGCTGCAGCAAATTCAGTTCCGGCGGGCAGCTGACTGAAAAATCTGCGGGCGTGAACAGTGTTTCTCCCGGGGAACTCATTGATCACTCCGGGCGCACCGGTATCGATCTGCAGAAAAGCCCGGTTGTGGATATAATTTTTGTCCAACCGGCTCGAACTGCGCCCGAAACCGGTGGCATTTTCCAGACCGGAAACATCCCGGAGCAACCGGTAAAGCGTGATTTTACGCAGTAATTCACGCCGCTCGGCTCCGGTAAGTTTATTCTGCCACACCATTTTGTCAAGCATCTTATCCAATTGATCAGAAGCAAGACGCCACGCACCGGAAGATATGACAGTGTATTCCAGACCATCCTGATCAAGATGCCTGCCGATGCCGGTATTTCCGGCATGAAGCACCGGCATCAAAGCAAAGAATGCAGCAAACACTCCCGCCAGCAACGCAGAACATCGCGATCTCATGGCTGTTTCTTTCTCTTGTTTCAGAGCAATTCAGCGATCTGCACGGCATTCAGCGCAGCACCTTTGAGCAGCTGATCGCCGGAAACGAACATTTCCAGACCACGTTTATCATTGCGGGAAATATCCTGACGGATACGTCCGGCAAGGACATCATATTTTTCAGTGGCATCGATGGGCATCGGATAGAGTTTGGCATCCGGATCATCAGCCACTGTCACGCCGGGGGCGGCAGCCAGAATGGCACGAGCCTCGGCGGGAGTGATCTCTTCTTCAAACTCCAGATTCAAAGATTCAGAGTGGGCACGCAAAGCAGGAATACGCACACAGGTGCAGCTCACCGGCAGATCCGGCAGATGGAGCATCTTGCGGGATTCATTGAGCATTTTCAGCTCCTCTTTGGTATAACCGTTGTCAGTGAAACTGTCGATATGCGGAATCAAATTGAATGCGATCCGGTGGGCGAAAGCTTTGGGTTCGATCACTTCACCATTGAGGATCTGTTTGGTCTGTTCGATCAATTCCGCCATACCTTTGGCACCGGCACCGGAAGCAGCCTGATAGGTGGCAGCGACCAGACGGCGCAATTTTTTGGCACGGTGCAGCGGAGCGACCGCCACCAGCATGATCGCCGTGGTGCAGTTGGGGTTGGCAATGACGCCCTTATGGAGTTTCACATCTTCAGCGTTGACTTCGGGAACGATCAACGGCACATCATCATCCATGCGGAACGCACTGGAGTTATCGATCATCACCGCACCGGAATCGACCACAAATTTGCGGTACTCTTTGGAAATACTGCCGCCGGCACTGAAAAGAGCAATATCCACGCCTTTGAAAGAAGCGGGGGTCATCTCTTCAATAACAAGCTTTTCGCCTTTGTATTCCATAGTTTTGCCTGCGGAACGGGCGGATGCGAGCAATTTCAGATTTTTCACCGGAAAATTACGTTTTTCCAGTGTTTTGATCATTTCGACACCGACGGCACCAGTGGCACCGGCAACAGCGACATTGAATTCTTTAGCCATAGTTGTCTTTCTTTCCTTATCAGTAGTTATCCGGAATTTTCCGGCTTTTGACCATAAACCAGCAATATAATATAGCGGAATATTTGAAAAATGCAATGCGGCATATTATTTTATATAGTGATTTTATCTTAATTTTTTGGTAATGTCCCGAATTTTGTGAGACTGAAATATAAATTTGCAAAAAAAACGTAATTTTTAATGCATGGAACATATCACCCAAGGAGCGATTTGTCAACTGGCAACTGCGGGGCAGATGCAACCGGTTTGTCGGGGCGCAGCTTTATGCGAAGCCTGATGGATGGATTGCGGAGGAAGATCGGGTTTTGCGACGATCCTCCGTCGCTGAAGCTTTGGAGGACAGGGGTTCCCGATCAAGCACGCCCAACGGGGCGGCGCGACAGCAGGCAACCCGCCCAGCAGGTTTTTGCCAAGCTTTTTTCTAAAAAGCGTTGATTGAGCTGCGACAACGGAGCAGCGAGACAGCAGGCAACCCGCCCAGCAGGTTTTTGCCAAGCTTTTTTCTAAAAAGCGTTGATTGAGCTGCGACAACGGAGCAGCGAGACAGCAGGCAACCCGCCCAGCGGGTGCGCCAGTGCAGTAAAGATTTGCAAGCGGGCAAATGCGGGAGTGATACAAACGGTGGATGCAGCGTGCGACAAGGTCGGGTTTTGCGACGAGTACGGAGCAGGAGTGTACTGTGTACTCGAATGCTCCGGCGCAGGGAATATAAAAAAATTAAAGACAACCTTACCCGCAGTTATGAGTACGGCGTAAGCCGCACGGAATGACGGAGG
>JAZSIZ010000086.1:0-10648 GCA_045534015.1 Victivallaceae bacterium
GAGCAGTATGCGGTCGATACCGGAACCCATCCTTCGATCACCACTAAAAAGAACGTTGACAAGTTCCGCAGTCAGATCAAGGCTCTCGGATTCAGCTATGACTGGGATCGTGAGATCAACACCACTGACGTCGACTACTACAAATGGACCCAGTGGATCTTTATGCAGCTCTACAAAAAGGGACTTGCCTACCTTGATGAAGTTCCGGTGAACTGGTGTCCTGCGCTTGGCACTGTGCTTGCCAATGAGGAGGTCATCGACGGACGCAGTGAGCGCGGAAACCATCCGGTCGAGCGTCGTCCGATGAAGCAGTGGATGCTCAAAATCACCGAGTACGCCGAGCGTCTGCTCAACGACCTTGACGGTCTTGATTGGCCCGAAGGCATCAAGGAGATGCAGCGCAACTGGATCGGCAAATCCACCGGTGCGGAAGTCGTTTTCAAAACCACCTGCGGTGAAGATGTTACTGTCTATACCACCCGCCCGGATACCCTTTTCGGCGCGACTTACATGGTACTTGCTCCGGAACATCCGCTGGTTGATAAACTGACCACTCCCGAATGCCGCGAGGCGGTCGAAGCATACAAAGATGCCGCTGCCAAAAAGAGCGACCTCGCCCGTACTGAATCCACCGAAAAGACCGGTGCATTCACCGGTGCTTATGCGACAAATCCGGTAAATGGTGATCAAATCCCCATCTGGATTTCCGACTATGTGCTTATTTCCTACGGAACCGGTGCGATCATGGCGGTTCCCGCCCACGATACCCGTGACTTTGAATTTGCACAGGTTTTCGGATTGCCTGTCAAATGTATCATTGCTCCCGATGTTGAAGCTGCCAAAGCCGAGGGTGTCGATGTGGATGCTGTGCTGGCGGGCAAAGCCTGCTGGACAGGTGAGGGTAAACTCATCAATTCCGCCAATGCCGAAGGCTTGGATGTCAACGGTTTGAGCGTGAAAGAATCCAAGCCTGCCGCCACCAGATGGCTGGCAGAGCGCGGCATGGGCAAAGAAGCGGTCAAATACAAATTGCGTGACTGGCTTTTCAGCCGTCAGCGTTACTGGGGCGAACCATTCCCCATTATCCATTATGAAGATGGTTCTGTAGAATTGGTCGATGAGAGCGAACTTCCGGTCGCTCTGCCGGAAATGCCTGATTTCAAACCCAGCGGCACCGGCGAACCGCCGCTTGCCAAAGCCGGTGACTGGCTCAATTACACCGATCCGAAAACCGGACGCAAAGGCCGCCGTGAAACCAATACCATGCCGCAGTGGGCTGGTTCATGCTGGTACTATCTGCGTTATATCGATCCGAAAAACACCGAAGCCGCATGGGATAAGAAGCTGGAAAAATACTGGCTGCCGGTCGATCTTTATGTCGGCGGTGCAGAACATGCCGTACTGCATTTGCTCTATGCCCGTTTCTGGCACAAAGTCCTCTATGATCTGGGCTATGTCCACTGCAAAGAACCCTTTACCAAACTGGTCAATCAGGGTATGATTCTGGGGATTTCCTATAAAGACTCCCGTGGCGCACTTGTGCCGACCGATCAGGTGGATTTCACCGCCAATGGTCCGGTTCGCAAGAGTGACGGCGAAGCTCTGGTCGAGTTTCCTGCCAAGATGTCCAAAAGTTTGCGTAACGTGGTCAATCCCGATGATGTCATTGCCAAATACGGTGCCGACAGCATGCGCCTTTATGAAATGTTTATGGGACCGCTGGAAGCTGTCAAACCATGGAATACCGCCGGTGTCGAGGGCGTTCACCGCTTCCTCAAAAAGGCTTACCGGGTCATCGGACTTACTCCGGTTGCCGATGTGCCGATGAGCAAAGAGATCGAGCGTACCATCCATGCGGCGATCAAAAAGGTCGGTTCCGATCTGGAAACTTTCGGCTTCAATACTGCTATCAGTGCCATGATGGTATGTCTCAACGAGCTTGCCAAGCTGGATACTCTGCCCCGGGAAGCTGCCGAAAAATTCACACTGCTGCTTGCTTCTTTTGCTCCGCATCTTGCCGAAGAACTCTGGGAAAATCTCGGACACAGCAACTCTCTTGCCTATGAGAAATTTCCCGAATTTGACGAGAAAGTTCTGGAAGTCAGCGAAGTTGAAATTCTGGTGCAGGTGTTGGGACGTCCCAAAGCCCGCTTGATGATGCCTGTTGGTTGTGATGCCGATACTGCCGGAAAGATCGCTCTTGCCGATGAAACGGTCAAGGCTGCTTTGAATGGCAAGGAACCCAAAAAAGTTATTTACGTGCAGAACCGTCTGGTCAATATCGTTATCTGAAGGACAAAAAATATGAGATTTCCGGTGATTGCTCTTGCGTTTGCATTTATAATGATTCTGGTTTCCGGTTGCGAAGTCGTGCGTCTGGCAAACGGGAAGTATGAAACTTCCCTTGACGGCAGAGGGGATTTTGCAGCGGTATACAAAGACCTGATCATTATCCGGTTGCGCAATCCGATAAATGAAAGTGGAACGGAGAATGGTTACTGGGAATGGGGCGGAAAGTACTCGATCCGCGAAGATAATGTCATAGAATTGGATATGGATCGTCAGACTGCCAGAGATTGGAAGTTTTATTACGAATTGCGCAAAAGCGGTAATGTAATCAAAGTTACCGATCACCGGGCAGAAAACAGTTATGTGCTGAATTATTTGCCGGCTGTCCCGCAAAGAAAACAGTCTTTACAGGCATATCCGGCGTATCAGTGAATTTATAAAATAACTTACAGAAAGTCAGTCCGGTTGGCAGTGACGCTTTTGCGTCCGCAGGGAGATTTTCTTTATAACAATTAAACAAAACAACCTTACCCGCAGTTATGAGTACGGCTTTGCCGCACGGAATGACGGAGGGCGAGGTCTCCGGGAAATCGACTGAAACCGCCGAGGGCGCAAGCCCGAGCGGCGAGGACGCCCCGCGTCCGCAGGGAGATTTTCTGGAGAATCAGTGCTCGCTTAGCTCAGTTGGATAGAGCGGCTCCCTCCTAAGGAGCAGGTCATGCGTTCGAATCGCATAGCGGGCACCATTTTTTTTTGCCTGAATTATGGGCAATCTCGGGCCTTGCGGGCGTCGCGCGCTCGGTCGAGTCCAGTCGTACACTCCCTCGCGCGCTCCTTGCAAAACCCGACCTTGCCGCATACTTCAGGCAAAAAAAGCGTTGTGTTTGAGATGGCTCGGCGGGCGGGCAAGCCGCCCTTGTCAGGGGCTCCGCCCCCGAACCCCCGATGGCAGTTGTGCAGTCTGCGGGTGTTGTGTTTGGTTTGGCTCGGCGGGCGGGCAAGCCGCCCTTGGTGGGGTTGCACCCCACACCCCGCAGCGTGCAGTCTGCGGGCGTTCTGTTTGCAAGCGGGCGTTTTTGTGAGAGATGGTGAGAATTTATGAGAGATTGTGTTTTCTCAAAGCTTCCCAAAAAAATCTCAAAAAATTCTCAAAATCTTCTCATCAGCACAATGCGGGCTGTCGCCCTTGTCAGGGGCTCCGCCCCCGGACCCCCGATGGCAGTTGTGCAGCACGCAAACCGGGCGGGTGGAGCTAAGTGTTATGAAAGGTTTTGAGAAAGCACAATCTCCCACAATCTCCCACAATTTCCCACAATCTCCCATGAAAACACAGCCAGCATGCCACAGGCATAACGCCCTGCATCACCCCACAGCCAGCATGCCACAGGCATAACGCTCTGTATCACACTCCGCAGACTGCACAAGCAATTTTTTTACGGAATGCGGCACGCAGACCACAAAGACAAATGCACGCCACATTTTTGATGCCCTCTGTGGAAACTATACGCCACGGGTGCGAGGCGGTTGCCGCCGAGCGCGCAGGGCTGGACTGGAGCGTACTGTCAAGCGCAAGCGCAAGACAGGCGAGCAAAATCACTTTTGCGAGCGCGTAAGGAAGACCGAGCATAAGCCGGGAGTGTAGTGGAAAGACCGACCAGGCGCAGCCGATAAAGACCGCTTGCGGTCGTCGGTCGCCCCACGGAACCCCCGGCGTATACCGCAGTGGAAACTGTCGCACTGAATCCGCTTGGAAAATGTGTGCGTAAAGGTTGGGGAGTATGAGGGGAGGAAACCGTGGAACGGTTGCCTATCCCCTCATGCAAACAGAACCTTTGCAGACTGCGCAAGCCATCTCCGTAACCATCCGTACACATCTGTATTAACGTCTATTCCGCCCGTCTGTCTCCGCCTTACGGCTCCGCCGTGACAAGGGGATGGCGGCACAAACCCAAACGTTATGATGCACCACTGACCGGACGGCATTTCGCGACCTGCCGGGCAGGCTGGATAAAGCAATTTTCCAGGACGGTGAAGTTAAAACCGGCAATGTTATATTCAATGACAAGAACGGAAAAATTATGTTTCTTTGAATCTGACGTATTGCCAGTACCATTTTGAGTGCTGTCAATAAGCAAAACAAAAACCTTGTGCTGCTCACAGTACAAGGTTTTTTGTTATATCCGGAAAAATGATTATCTCTGAACTCTGCCGGAAGCAGAACCTTTCATCAGATTTTCCACTTCACTGCGGGAGGCAAAGTTATAGTCGCCGGAAACGGTGTGCTTCAATGCGCTTGCCGCCACTGCAAAACGGATGGCGGTTTCCGGAGCTGACAATTCCGGAGTATTCAAAGCAAAGAGCAAACCGGCACAGAATGAATCGCCGCCGCCGAAACGGTCAACAATGTCCCGGATCTCATAAGGAGCATATCCGCCATCAGCAGTCAGCGGAGCAAAATGTGCGCTGCCATTGGAGCAATCATAGAGCATGCCGCCCCAGTTATTATGGTTGGCACTGAAACTTTCACGCAGGGTGATCGCCACAAATTTTGCTTTCGGGAAACGTTTACTCAACTCTGCGGCAACCAGTTTATAGCCGTCGATATTCAATTTTCCCGCATCAATAGCGGTATTTGGAGCATTGATGCCGAAAACATCTGAAGCATCTTCCTCATTGCCGATGATGATGTCTGCCAGCGGCACGATCTGTCCCATACAGCGGCGGGCGAGTTCATTTTTTGCAGTGCCCTCTTCCCAGTTCCACAGTTTCTTGCGGTAATTCAGATCGATGGAAATGGTAATGCCCATTGCGGCGGCAGTTTCTGCGATCTTCAAAGTAGCTTCAAAGGCGTTACGGGTAAGTGACGGGGTGATGCCGGAAAGGTGCAAATGGGTCACTCCGTCAAGCATTGCTTTGAAATCGTAGGCATCGGCACCGAGCTGTGAGATAACTGCATGTTCACGGTCGTAAACGACATTGGATCCGCGCATATTTGATCCGTGTTCGGCAAAATAGATGCCCATTCTGCCGGATTTGGTAAAGAGGATGCTGCCGGTATCACAACCCATACCGCAGAGCTGGGCGGCAAACGCCCGGGCGATGGGATTATCAGGCAGAGCGGTCAGGTAACGGCTTTTGCCGCCGAGCATGGCGATCGAAGCACAGACATTGGCTTCGCCGCCGCCGAAACAGGCTTCCAGAGAACCGGGCAGACTCTGGGCAAAACGTTTTCTTTCCGGGGGGCAGAGGCGCAGCATGACTTCACCGAATCCGGCGATACAGAAATTTTTCATCATTCAAATCCTTTATATTATTCCGTTTGAAAATACACCGGTTTACTATAGCATTTGTGCAGGTAAAAATCAAGCACTCCGGCAGGAAAATCTACCGGAGTGCCGGGAAAAAGTTTCTTATCTGAAATTGAAGATCAATTCTTTACCGTCACTGCTGACATCGATCACAGAACCCGGTGCCGCTTCCCCGCCGATGATTTTGCGTGAAAGCGGAGTTTCCAGCAGCCGGATGACTGCCCGTTTCAGAGGTCTTGCCCCGAAATCAGGATCGTAACCGGCTTCGGCGATAAAGTCACATGCCTTATCATCCACATTCAAACTTATGCCGTTTTCAGAAAGTCTTCCTTCCAGTTTGTCTATCTGCAGTTTGACGATTTGCCGCAGTTCCCCCCGGGTGAGGCGTTTGAAGATCAATGTCTCATCGATCCGGTTGAGAAATTCCGGACGGAAATGGCGGCGCAATTCCAGATCGAGAGCCGCTTTGAGCTGATCTTCATGCTGTTCTTTATTTTCCAGTATCAGTGAACTGCCCAGATTGCTGGTCATGATAATAATGGTGTTTTTGAAATTCACCACTCTGCCCTGTGAATCAGTCACTCTGCCGTCTTCAAGTATCTGAAGCAGAATATTGAAAACATCGCTGTGTGCTTTTTCGATCTCATCAAAGAGGATGACCGCATAAGGACGGCGGCGGACAGCTTCGGTCAATTGTCCGCCTTCTTCGTAACCGACATATCCCGGAGGCGCACCGATAAGCCGGGAAACGCTGAATTTTTCCATGTATTCCGACATATCGATGCGGATCATCGCTCTTTCATCATCAAACAACTGCCGTGCCAGTGTGCGTGCCAATTCAGTTTTACCCACCCCTGTAGGACCGAGGAAAATGAAACTGGCTATGGGACGGGCGGGGTCGTGCAGTCCGGCTCTGGCACGCAGAACCGCATCGCTGACGGCATTGACCGCTTCATCCTGACCGATCACACTTTGGTGCAGCGTACCGGCAAGCGACAGCAGCTTTTCTTTTTCACTTTGAACGAGTTTTGTTACCGGAATATGGGTCCAGCGGCTGATGATGGCGGCAATATCCTCTTCATCGACCTCCTCTTTAAGCATTCTGGTGGAGTTGTCTTCCTGAATTTTTCTGCCGATCTCATCAAGCTGTTTTTCCAGTTTGGGAATTGTCCCGTGGCGCAATTCGGCGGCGCGCTCCAGATCGTAGGAGCGTTCAGCTTTTTCCAGCTGGCCTCTGGCAAGATCGAGAGCCTCCCGGCAGTCCCGCAATTGCGTGATGGCATGTTTTTCATTTTCATAACGTGCCTGCAAAGCCTTACCGGCTTCCCGCAATTCAGCGGCTTCTTTTTCCAGCACTTCTTTGCGCTTGATACCGGCGGGGTCTTTCTCGTTGCGCAAACTGGTCAATTCGATTTCCAGCTGCATGAGTTTGCGGCGGTTTTCATCCAGTTCCAGAGGGCTGCTTTCTATACCGGTACGCAAGGCGGCGGCAGCTTCATCGACCAGATCGATCGCTTTATCCGGCAGGAAACGCTCTGAAATATATTTGTCCGAAAGTACTGCCGCGGCGACCAGCGCACTGTCCTTGATCCGGACACCGTGATGCAGTTCATACCGTTCTTTCAAGCCGCGCAGAATGGAAATGGTATCTTCCACCGAGGGCGGATTGATCAGCACTGATTGGAACCGGCGTTCCAAAGCGGCATCTTTTTCGATATATTTTCTGTATTCATCTAAAGTTGTTGCGCCGATGCAGTGCAATTCACCACGGGCGAGCATGGGTTTGAGCAGATTTCCGGCATCCATGGATCCTTCGGAAGCTCCGGCACCGACGACGGTGTGCAATTCATCGATGAAAAGGATTATTCTGCCGTCGCTGGCGGTGACCTCTTTCAAGACTGCTTTGAGACGTTCTTCAAATTCGCCGCGGTATTTAGCTCCGGCGATCAGAGCCCCCATATCCAGCGCAACGACCCGGCGGTCTTTCAGACTTTCCGGTACATCACCGCTGACCACCCGCCGTGCCAATCCTTCAGCGATGGCAGTTTTGCCCACGCCCGGTTCACCGATCAGAACCGGATTGTTTTTGGTACGGCGGGAAAGGATCTGGATCACCCGGCGGATCTCATCGTCCCTGCCGATGACCGGATCAAGTTTATCCTGCAATGCCATCTGGGTAAGATCACGGGAGTACTTTTTCAATGCTTCAAAGGTTGCTTCCGGATCAGGGGAGGTCACGCGCTGACTGCCGCGCAGAGTTTGCAGGCAATTCATGATACTTTCCGGAGTGATGCCGGAGTCATTGAGCAATCCGGCAGTTTTACCGCTGCCGGAAGCCAGAGCCAGCAGAAGATGTTCGACACTGACATATTCATCGCCCATTTCGGCAGCTTTTTTCATCGCCCCGTTGAGGACGGCATTGAATTCTCTGCTCAAAGAAATCTCTCCGGGCGCCGGATTGGCAAGCCGGGGCAATTCGGCAAGTGCCGAAGCAGTTTTCCCCCGGAAAAGTTCTCTGTTTACACCGAGTTTGCCCAGGATCGAATTAACCAAATTATCCGGATCATCCAGCAATGCGGCAAGCAGATGCAAAGGATGCAGTTCGGTGTTGTTGGCACTTTCTGCGGCACTTTTGGCGTTGAAAAGAGCTTCGCGGCTTTTGGTGGTGAATTTTTCGATGTTCATAATTTCAATTCTCCTTTCCCGGCAATCGTTCCGGTTTTCCGGAACCGGTACAATTGCACACAGTTGTTTTCACCCTTTCCCCAAGCAATTTCCGTGCCGGATGGGCTTTTGAGGGAAAACAACTTGAAAATATCAGTGTGCCAGTGTATATTTATGACCCGGCAGTGTGCCGGAATTACACACTTTTGGATAATGAAGGAAGTTTTATGGAATACATCACTATCACCAGCGCACAGAATCCGGCGGTGAAGCATCTGGTCAAACTCCGTGACCGCCGCACCCGGGATAAGGAGAATCTGACGATATTGGAAGGATACCGGGAGTTGACCCGTTCCAGAGAATATGGTATGGAACTGATCGAGTGTTTCTTTTCACCGGAACATTTTCTCGGCTGTAATGAGTTTCCGCTGTTGGAGGAGATCGCCGCTTCCGGTATCAGAGTGACCCGGCTGGCTCCGCATCTTCTTGAAAAAGTCACTTACCGTGACCGCCCCGAAGGATTGCTCGCCGTCGCAAAAATGCGCTCTCACGGTTTGGAGAAACTTCCGGAATTTGATGCTCCATTATATCTGGTTGCTGAAACGATTGAAAAACCGGGCAATCTGGGTTCCATGCTCCGCAGTGCCGATGCCGCCGGAGCCGATGCCCTGATCGTCTGCGAAAGAAAAACCGATCTCTATAATCCCAATGTGATCCGTGCCAGTACCGGTGCGATCTTCTCTGTCCCCGTGGCTGTGTGCGACAATGAGGCGGCAATGAAGTATCTCAAGGAAAGAAATATCAAAATCCTTGCCGCCACCCCGCATACCGATTTCAAATATACCGATGTCGATTTGACACAGGGCGTTGCCATCGTGGTCGGAGCGGAACAGACCGGATTGACCGACTTCTGGATGGATCAGGCAGATCTGAAGGTCAATATCCCCATGCTTGGGAAAATCGATTCTCTCAATGTGGCTTCGGCGGCAACGATCCTGCTTTATGAAGCTGCCAGACAGCGTAATTTCCGCAAAAGGTGAAGAGTTTCACGGCATAAAACAATCTTTATTGCTTCGCCGGGAGATTGCCTGCTGCAAAAAAAATGGGGGCTGTTGCAAAATGAAGTGCACCCCAAAAGTTGGACACAACCTTTGAGGTGCATTTTTTTATGGAAAAAACACAAAAGAAACCGCGTCAGTATAGTGTAGAATTCAAACTTTGTGCTATATTAGATAAGCTCGAGAACGGTTTGAATTACTTTGAAACAGTTCGCAAACATTGGAATCTTTCAACAACTGCCGAAGCCAACAAGTATGCAAATCGGCTGAAGTTATGGGAACGAAAATACTTGGAAGGAGGATTACAAGGGCTTATGGAAGAACGACGAGGAAGAGCGTGTGGTCCCGGCAAAGGGCGTCCCAGAAAAAAGCCACGTCCTCCAGAAGAAGATAATCCCTTGGTTGCTGAAAACCGGCGCCTTAGAATGGAGATTGAATACTTAAAAAAATTAAGTGCCTTGGTTCTTGCCAACGAGCGAGCAAAAAAGAACAAGCGGAAATAATCTCTGAACTGAGGCACAAATACCCATTAGATGAATTGCTCGCTGTTGGCAAGATGTCGCGAAGTACTTATTATTATCAGTTAAAACGCCTTTGCAAGTCCGATAAGTATGAGGAAATAAGGAAACAAATTAAAAGCATTTTTGAGCAGCATAAAGGGCGTTATGGTTATCGCCGTGTGCATATTACTCTTTTGCAACAAGGAACAGTTATAAATCATAAAACAACGCAAAGATTGATGAATACGATGGGCTTGTATGGCAAGCAACGAAGAAGTAAATATCGTTCTTACAAAGGAGATGTGGGAAAGATTGCAGATAATGTACTGAATCGGCAATTCCATGCTCAAAAGCCTTTTGAAAAACTGGTTACAGATGTAACAGAATTCAGTGTTTGTAATGAAAAAGTTTATTTGTCACCAATAATGGATTTGTTTAATCATGAAATTGTAGCTCATTGCATAAGTTCAACCCCTTCGTTTGCTCAAACAAGAACAATGCTTGAGCGTCTGTTCAAAAAACTACCGGTTGGAGTTGAGCCGTTGCTGCATTCCGATCAGGGCTGGCAATATCAAATGAATGAGTATCGTAGAATGCTCAAAGCACACAATATTACTCAGAGCATGTCCAGAAAAGGGAATTGTCTGGATAATAGTGTAATGGAGAATTTCTTTGGAAGATTGAAAACAGAAATGTTCTTCGGTGAAACATTTGCTTCCGTTGAAGATTTCAAGCAAAAACTTGAAGAATACATTTGCTATTTCAATAACGAAAGAGTATCTTTAACATTAAAAGGAATGAGCCCGGTAAAATACCGAACCCATTCCAT
>JAZSIZ010000077.1:0-7948 GCA_045534015.1 Victivallaceae bacterium
ATTGACACATATCATGCGGAACGGCCATTGCGTTTGAAATTGTCAGTTTCTTTGTGTGGCCTACATTATTTGATTTTCAGAAGTTCAAATTATCAAATTTCAGTTTTTTACCATCAAAATCCTTTCGTTTGGTGTAATGAACTTAATTTACACCGCAAACGAGAATTTTCAAGTAACATTCCCCGTATACCGCATGATAAAACTCTCTGAAGCGGAACTTGCCAGTACCGTTTTATCATACACGGTAAAATAATTTCAGGCAAATATTTGAGTGTCTTCTGCAACCAAAAGAAGTTCCCCGAACCTGTCGGAAATATTGTTGTTTCCTCATTTTTTATGAAAAATCGAAACAATATCATATAATAAATACAAGTAACTTATTGCGAGATAATTGATTTTTCCTGTTTATTGATTATATTATGTGAAAGGAGACAGAAAAATGAAATACATTCAATTCGGTTGGGTAACATTGCTGTTCTGTTTGCTTGCAACCGGTATTTCCGGTTGCAGACATAGAGAGTCACCCGAAATAATCACCAAAGATGCTTCAGGAATTTATCACATCGACGGTAAGATGGAATCGCTTGACTTGGAAATGGCAGACGGAGGAATTGTATTTTCCCGGGAAAATGCGTTTTCTGTCGGAGTTGCATATACGGGAACGGATTTTTTCTGGAGTGACGATAATAAAGATTTTTATCTTTCTTATCAAGGAAAAATGTGTTTCGATTTCAACCGGGATCTGCTTTTTGATTTTTTGTATGAAAAGCAAAAATATTACATCCGGTTTGACGGAAGATTCATCGAAGTGAAAAAGCCGGATTTTCAAGCCATGCAAGCTGTCGATATCAATGGGCGGAAATACCATTGGAACGGCAGCAACTGGCTCAAGCAAAAGTAAACAGTATTTCCCGCAGCCAAGAAGAGCCGTCGGGATATATTGGAAATCTTTCAAATGGTACCCGGTGGTACTTTAATTCAGTCTCTATATTTATGCATAGATTTTGTTATTTCTTTGAACTTGTTTTTTTTATCAGGAAATGCTTTTTCTTCATCCTTTTCAGCAATAGGTTTTTCTTTTGATGATCGGGATGAATTCTTCCGCCTTGCGTAATGCTTCGGCACGGTTGGCGGTTTGCAGACTGACGGTTTTGCGGGTATATCCGGTCAACGAAAAGTTGAAATAATAACAATTTTTCCGAAAAAAACAAAAACACAGCTTGACTTTATCCGGTATCTGTGGTATGTTCTATAGTACCACAAGAAAAATAGACAGGGGAAAAGCTATGTTTGACTGTTCAAAAATCGTTATAGATAAGGAATCAACTGAACCGCTGCACATCCAGTTGATCCGTGAACTTCGCCGGTTGATCCGCGAGATGAATCAGGAGGAGTATGATGTTCTGCCCTCGGAAAGATCATTGTGTTCTTATTTGAAACTTCACCGCAGTACGGTACATAAGGCGTATGAGGAGCTGCAGAATTCCGGCATTGTCCGCCGTCAGTTGAATAAATCGCTTATCCCCAATGCTTCGGCCAGAAAGAGTCTTGAGGGGCACTTGCCTGCGCTCGGTATCGTGCTGCCGAGCCGATTTTCCCAGTATATCGGCAGCAATTCCCATGCTTTGAGATTGCTTGAGGGGATCTTTGACCGGGCGGCGGAACGAAATTATGCGGTATTCATGCTGGAATTGCCTCCGCCGGACATTTCAAGAGAGGAGCGGCGCAAATTCATTGCCACGCGTTTTCCGGGGTTGTCGGGTATTTTGCTGCTGGGTGACCGTGATTATGTGGATGACCCGATGCTTGATGATCTGTTTTCCTACAGCGGTATTCCGCAGGTGGCGATCTGCGGCGAGGTGCATCAGTTTCATATCGGTTCGGTGCAGTGCCGTTTTGACCGGGCAGCGGATGATATGATGGCATTTTTCCGCAGTCAGCATGTCCGCACGGTGGGGATGGTATTCAGTTCCCCGGATCAATTTCACCCGTCGGCTTACGATTACTCCTCGCGTCACCGTGATGAAGAGATAAAAAAGAAGTTTGAGGATCAAGGGTTTATTCTTCCGGAAAAGTGGCAGATCACCGCAGACTTTTCAGAGGATATGCTCCCCACGGAATTGCCGGATGCTTTCTGGTGTTTCAATGATCAGTTTGCGTTGCGGCTGCGCAATGTTTTGAATAAACGTCACGCAGATGAGAAGATAATTATCTGCGGTTTTGACGGTTCCATAAATATCCCCTGTATAGCAACGATCAAACAGCCGTACCAACAGATCGGTACGATGGCGGTCGATTTGCTTATAGAACATTATGAAACCGGCATTACGCTTAAAAACCGGATCAGATACACGGATGCCGAATTTATTCCTCCGCAGATATGAAGAATTTACCGATATTGGAAAAAAGTAATAGTTTGTGATGATAAAATATGATTTGTTATAAGAAAGGAGGAAAAACAAATATACATAATAGTGTTCCACAAAATATAAAAACACCCCCCCAAAAAAAAGGAAATTATTATGAAAACTGTATCCAAAACCAATCGCGCCTCCCGTACGGGAGTAAAGTATCCATACTTTACTCTTATTGAACTCCTCGTTGTCATCGCCATCATTGCTATTCTGGCGGCTATCCTGCTGCCCGCATTGAACAGTGCCCGTGAACGCGGCCGTGCCGCAAGCTGCATCAACAACCTCAAACAGATCGGTTCAGCCGGAATAGCCTATGCCGATGCGAATGACGGATTTATCGCCAAGTCAGACGGTAATAAAAACGTTTCCGCCAAAGGTGACTATGCTTCAGCCACCTGGACCGTTTTGCTCGCCCCGCATCTGGGTTACAAACTGGTTTCCGGGAAATATCAGATCGAACCGACTTCAAACTGTCCTGTGTTTGCCTGTCCCTCTGATACCGAGCCGATGTTTGCCGGAGAGGATTATGGACATTTCGCAGGTAAAGGCGGTGTCAGTTATGTCATCAACGCCCATCTTGCCACCCGTAGCTCTGGAATTGACAGTGCCAAACAATCCCAGATCAAGAATCATTCCAAAACCATTTTCACCACTGAAGGTGCGGTCAATGTCAACCATGACGGCTGGCAGGCTCCTGAACGTCTGCGCTACAGACACCCCGCTGGAACGCTTTCTGTTACCGAGTCCGATACTCCTATCAGCAACGGTTTGAATGTCTGTTACCTTGACGGACATGTGGATAACTGGAGCGGCAGAACTCTGACCGTCAAAAAAGAAGACCGCAAAGCCGGTAATGAACGCTGGATGATGTGGAACTTTGAATATCAGCCGTAAGTTGATCACACCTGAAAATTAAAAATCAAATTTCGTTGAGAATATGAAAAAATATTTACTCTGTGCCATTATTGTGCTTTTTTCCGGGGTGGTTCTGACTGCCGGATATGTGACAAAATTTGAAAATTGCCGTTTGGACAACGGCGAAATAATTCCTTACCGGGATGGCAAAACCTTTTTCAAAGCCGGTTTCTCTGCCAACTCCCGCGTATGGGACAAAAAGAGTCTTCAGAACTACTGCAACTATCTGGACTTCAAGTTCGGTGCCAGTGTCCTGCGTGAAGATTGTCTGCTTATTTCCGCTTCAGCATCCTACAAGAAGCAGAAAAGCGATAAAGATACCGCCTGGTCATTGAAATCGGTTCCCATCAAGTACCGGGGAACTCCCGGCCCTTATGCGATGTCGTTCCGCATTGCCGGAGATGTTCCGGTGCATGAAGTCATGGCAAATGCGCTGAACTACAACACCGGCGTGATCTGGCTGGATGCCGACGGCAAAGAGCTGAAAACCGATTATCTGCGCTATTCTCCGATAAAAACTGACCGGTATACTGAACTGCGAACCGAGGGGATAATTCCTCCGAAAGCCGCCAAGTTCGTGGTCATGCTGGGTTTTGATGCGCCGAATGTCGGTCAGAAAAATTTTTGCGCTTATCAGCAGGTCTCTTTGAGCAAACTCGATCAGGTTCAGGCAAAACTGACCGTGTCATTTGAAACTGCCTCCATGCCCTCCGGCAGCAACCGACGGATCGCATTTTACCCGACCCGCCACGGCAAATCCAGCATAAAAGTGCAGGCTGCCGCCGGCA
This sequence comes from Victivallaceae bacterium, assembly GCA_045534015.1. Lineage (GTDB taxonomy): Bacteria > Verrucomicrobiota > Lentisphaeria > Victivallales > Victivallaceae > UBA1784. The sequence continues at coordinate 4,118 of JAZSIZ010000077.1, forward strand.
ATATGGTCGACGGTAAAGTGGTTTGGGGCAAGTTCATCGGTCCGGATGGTACGGAAAGGACCTGGCATGAGCAGAAAAACTCATTTCTGGTCAAAGGCGAATATGTGAAACTCCGTGTTCAACTGGTTCCCGACGGCAGACATTATCCGGTACTGCGTGGTATCGACGTCGGCGGTGTGGTTCACGATAAATGGTATTTCCGCACGGAGTTCCGTCCGCCGGTATTGGAAAATCTCACGGTTTCTCCGACTGCGAACCGCAGAGAAAATGTGGTTTTGCGCGTAAACAGCCAGCTTCCGGTGGATTACAGCACTTTTACGGCATCACTGGATGATCTGGATATCACCGATCAATTCACCCGTGAAGGCGATGTGTTCACTTTCAAAAGCGATGAAGATCATGCTGACGGCAGACATACGCTGAATGTTTCCATCAAAAATATTGCCGGACAGATCACCGAACAGACCAAATATTTCTACATCGGTGAGAAACCCGCCGTGCCGCAGGTCTCTTTGCGCGATGATGGTATGACTCTGATCGACGGCAAACCGTTCTTCCCCATCGGTGCTTACGGTGTCTGTCCCAGAGAATTCAATAATAACGACTGGGATAAAGCCCTGAAAGACCTCTCTGAAGGCGGTTTCAACTTCGCGCACACCTACAACAGCGGCAGCTCGCTCAACCCGTTTTTCAAGGCTGCTGAAAAGTATGGAGTAAAACTCTGGGTGCGTACCGGTGAGGGAACCAGCGACCGTTTCCGCAATCAGCTTCTGCCGCTGAAAAATGTGGTGGCATGGTATATCGGTGACGATACATCTGATAAACTCACTCCCGCGCAGCTGCAGGATTTGAATGATGCGGTCAAGGCTGTTGACTCCCGCCGTATCACCACGCATGCTGATATGATGTTCAGTGAACGGCCGGTCTCCCGTTTCCACGATTATGCGCGCACTGCGGATAACTTCCTGCCGGAAATCTATCCGGTCTATGCCGACAGTGCCGATGACCGCAATACCAGTGTGTCCGATGTCATCCGGGATATGAAAGTGTGTCAGGCGGATATCGCCAATGCCCGTGCCGGTGCTCCGCGCAGTTTGTGGGCGATCATCCAGTATTTCAAAGGCTGGAACAGCTGGCACCGTTTCCCCGACGGTGATGAACTGCGGGCGATGACCTACGCGGCGATCGTGCATGGAGCTACAGGTGTTACATTCTACACCTACGGCGGATTTTACGATGCCAAAAAGAAACGCAGCAACGACGGTATGACCAGCACTCCGGAACGGTGGAAAAATATCACCACTCTGGCAAAACAGCTCAACGCTCTTTCCGGAGTTCTTACTGAACGCACCCCTGCAAAACAGCCGGCGGTCAGGGTAGTTGCCGGACAGGCGGTGGATTTCAACGGTTATCCGGCGATCTCCTGTCTGATGAAAGAGCATAACGGTGAAAAATATATCATCGCGGTCAACTCGGTAAAAGCGGAGGTCAAAGCTGAGTTCCAGCTTGACGGAGTTGCTTCCGGTACGGTCGTCGATGAGAACCGTTCTGTTGAATTCAAGGACGGCAAAATGGTTGACACCTTTGCCCCGTATGCAGTGCATATTTACAAATGTAAATAAAAGCTGATTTTTATGATGCGCCGCAGCCGGTATATGATATTTGCGGCGGCGCAGTTTCATTGATCCGGCTGATCGGAGCTGCCGGACGGAAACCGGTTCGTTATTGAGCAGTACCACTTTCCGGAGGAGCATTGAAAAATGAAATATTTTGTGACAGTTTTATTTTCCGCACTGCTGTTGTCTTTTTCACTTGCTGCGGCAGAAAAATCATTGAAAGTTCCGCAGCTTTACGGAGTCCGCTTTACAGCAGACGGTGTTCCGGATGAACCATTCTGGAAAAAAGCTGCCGTTATAGATCACCTTGTCCGTTTCCGGACCACGGTTCAGGCGGAGGCAAATACCCGGATATTGCTCTGTGCCGATCAGAAAAATCTGTATCTCGCTCTGCTCTGCGATGAACCCGGCAAAGTTTCGGCTGCCGGTACTTCGGTATGGTCAGGTGACAGAGTGGAGATATTTTTCGGCATGACCGGTAAAAATGACTGGTACCGGCAGATGGTGATCGCGCTCAACGGTCTGTTTTACAATGAGTTTATCCGGCAGGAGGATTATCAGCTGAAAATCCGTCAGCAGGAAAAATTCTGGAGAGCGGAAATTGCCATTCCGTTGGACAAACTTGGTAAGTTTGTGGACAATTCTTTCGGATTCAACATCCTGCGTTACCGGACAAATATCCAAGAAGCCCAATCATGGAGTGATCTTTTCTGGGCGCATGATGTGGCAAAATTCGGCAGACTGCAGCTTTACACCCCGGCGGCGGAGATCACCCACGGCCCGTGGACATTCGGTATTACTGCATCAACTGCCGGGGTGGCGTGGGAGAGTGCCGGTAAAGCGGAGTATGAGTTTTTCTTCCGTAAAGCCGGTATGGCTGATTTCCGCAAAACTGCAGTGACGGAAAAGGAGAATATCCACCATGTTTTCCTCCGTGATCTGGAACCCGGAACGCGTTATGAATACCGTACCGGTGACGGAGAAGTAAAATCTTTCACCACACTTTCACCTGCTCCGGCGGACTTCTCCTTTGCCTTTGTTTCCGATATCCATTGCCGGGCGGACTCACTTTTGCGTATGATGGGGATGCCGGAGTTGAAAAAAGCGGATATGCTCTTTTGCCTTGGCGATATGACCACCGCCATCACCGGACGCAACGCCATTTACGATTCATTTCTTGATGTGGCGGCGGCGAACTGGTCAAAGCCGCTGTATGCCGTGCGCGGCAACCACGAGTACCGCGGCAACGCTCCGGAGTGTGTTCTTGACATCTTTTCACCGCATGACCGCCGCTCATACGGAGCTTTTTCCCATAAAGGGATCTTTTTCCTGCTGCTGGATTCCGGCGGCGATGCTCCGGATAAAACGGATTATGTCAAAAAGCAAAAGGAGTTTTTGCAGAAAGCTGTCCGTTCCAAAGAGTTTTCTGCAGCCGAATTCCGGGTGGTGATGACTCATCATCCGCTTTTTGATGCTGTTTCCGGCGGCGGAGAGCAGGCTGTGGAGCTTTTCTCTTCATTACCGCTTGAGGTACAGAAAAGTTTTGATCTCTGTCTCAGTGGTCACGTTCACTCCTACAACCGGCTTTTGCCCGGAGAAAAAGTGATTTTTTCCAATAACGCTGCACGCAATGGAAAAATGGCAGAATTGACATGGACGTTCCCGGTATTGACCAGTGATTCCGACGGGGTGATAGCTGTGGAAAAGTCCGGCAGAGTTCTGAAAGTCACCGTTATTGACGGCAAAGGCAGCGAGATCGACCAACTTGAATTGAAACAGCGGTAAAGTATCAGCCGTACAGTGGGCTGCTGCAAAATTTTTGCGGCAGCTCTTTTTTACTGTTTTACACTTTTATATCCGGCTTCACGGCGGCGGATCTCGGCAAAAACTTCATCGTTGAGCGGGGTGGGAATGCCGTATTTCCGCGCTTTGGTACAGAGATGGTTTGTTTGAAATCAAGCCGATTTTTGAATTTTTTTGAAATTTTTATACGGATAGTTACGGAATGCGGCATGCAGACCACAAAGACAAATGCACGCCGCATTTTTGATGCCCTCTGTGGCAACTTCAACGCCACGGGTGCGAGGCGGTTGCCGCCGAGCGCGCAGCCCGCATGCGAATATACTTTTGCCCGTTAAGAGCAAAAGCCGAGCAACAAAAGTTGCGAGGATGAGCGGAGGGCGAGCAATAAGCCGCGAGTGAACGGAAAGACTGC
>JAZSIZ010000032.1:0-25864 GCA_045534015.1 Victivallaceae bacterium
TACATTGAAAATTATGTTTTTTGCAAATTTATATTTCAGCTTCACAAAATTCGGGACATTACCTTTTTATTGCCTGCTTCTGCTGATCACTGGTAAGTCGGATCGTAGCCATGTCGTTCTGTGAGCCAAGGAGTTGTCCTAATATGTTGTCTTCCTAAGACCGCTTGGCCTCCGACTTTGTTTCATACATTGAAAATTATGTTTTTTGCAAATTTATATTTCAGCTTCACAAAATTCGGGACATTACCTTTTTATTGCCTGCTTCTGCTGATCACTGGTGTTGAGTACGGTATGTTTTCGGTGAAACTCCGGTGATTTTGCGGAAGACCCTTGAATAGTAAAATTCATTGGCAAATCCCACGGCTTCTGCGATCTCTTTGAGAGTGCATCCGGAAATGAGCAGCGGAATGGATTGTTCCACTCTGATACGCATAAGCATTTCGATTGCAGATTCGCCGTGTTCCTGTTGAAATTTATGGACAATGGTGGATTTACTGCATTGAAAAACAGCGGCGAGTTTATCCAGAGATATTTTTGAGCGGTAGTTCTGTTCCAGATAGGCGGCAATTTTCTGCGGGAGCTGCAGATTTTCCACCGGATGTCCGACTGCAGTATACTTCCATGGTATGAGATTGTCTGCGGAAAGCTGTTCCAGAGCATCCATCAATTGGCTGAATACGATGTTGAGCTGCCAGTAACCTTTATTACCGGTTGAAGCCGCCTTTGCCCCCGCCCGGAGCAGATCATACAGATGCAGATCATGATCGGCGATCTGGGCGAATCCGGCATAGTTGTTCACCAGCCGGCGCAAGGTGGGGGTTTCCCCTTTGAACAGAAAAAATCCGCTTTTGGTCGTTCCGGCTTCTCCGGCTTCCATATAATGAGTTCCCGGCGGATAGAGATGGGCGACATTCTGCGGTCTGGCTTGCCATGGCAGATTTTTCAATGCAAATTTTCCCGGATTGGTCATACAGTAATCCAGAACCCATACATCCGGATGCAGACAGCTGTTTTGAACCGCCGCCGGACGGTGACGCTCCTGAATCATTGCTGCCACCGGATAGGGCGGTGAAAAAGAATCCGGATAACGGAATCCGTAAATATTGTAACTCATATAAAAATGTGCCGTTTTTTTGCTTTATTGTATATGTTTATGCCATATTATCTATTGGATTTCAGCTTGTTCTGCTGTATAATATATCACATATAAGATAGATTGCCAGTTTTTTCAACAAATAAAAAGGAGTTTGACCATGAAAAAAAAGTGTGCAGTGTTTCAGGGGGCAGGAAAAAGTTTTGCCATCCGTGAGTTTGAAGTAACTTCCCCCGCAGCGGGCAATGCCGGATTGGAACTGATCTCCAGCGGTATCTGCGGAACTGATGTCCATATCCATGAGGGGCGTCTTGGAATGCCGGATATGCCGCTGATCATCGGGCACGAATTTATCGGCAAAGTCGATGCCGTCGGCAGCGGTGATGCTGTTGATGCTCTGGGCAGTAAGATCGCTGTCGGCGACAATGCCATTGCCTGTGTGGCGATCCCCTGCGGAAAATGTCTGAATTGCCTTGCCGGAGAAACCGCCAGTTGTCTGGCTTTCGGTGTTACTTATGTAAAAAGTGCCGAAGAAGCTCCTCACTTTCATGGCGGTTTTGCAGAATATCTTTACAGTCCGTTTGCCAATCTGGTGAAACTTCCTGCTTCGGTCGATCCGCTGGCAGCGGCGGCATTTCCCTGCGGCGGGCCGACGGTGATCCGTTCATGTATTTACGGCGGCGGTCTGAAAGCCGGTGAGCTGGTGGTCATTCAGGGTAATGGTTCACTGGGAATTTTTGCGGCGGCTTATGCCAAAGCTCACGGCTGCAAAGTGGTGGTCATCGGTTCGGGAGCCAATCCGGAGCGGGTGAAATTGACCATGGCGGTCGAGCCGGATAAATTCTTTGATTTCCGCAAAGACAGTGAAAGTGACATCTCCGCTGCAATTACCGCTTATGCCAAAGAATTGGGCAGGGGCGACGGTGCGGATGTGGTGATCGAAACCAGCGGCGGAGCCGGAGCATTTCCTTTCGGCTTGACTTTGCTGCGTACCCGTGGACGTTACTTTGTGCCGGGACAGTATTCAGACCGCGGCAATGTGAGTATTCCGCCGCATTTGATCACCTTCAAAGCATTGCAGATTTTCGGCAGCGGTCAGTACACTATGGCTGATCTCGGAGCTTATGTGAAATTCCTTGCCGACAATCCGGAACTGCAGAAACTTTTCCGTGACCTGGTGAAAGTTTTTGCCGTGGAAGATGCTGATAAAGCAATGGCTTCTGCGGAAGCCGGAGAGAGCATCAAGGCGGTTTTCGGAACAAAATAATTATCTTCTATTTCGGAGAAATATGATGAATCCGGTGCGTATTGATTATGTCAGCAAAGTTGACGGTTTGAAAGATTATTATTTGATCCATGATGCCGGTGAGAATACCACCTGTGTGGTGTGGCTTCACGGACATGGATCACACGGAGATCAGCCGTTTACCCGCAAGGATGTGGTGGCGATACTCCATCCGATGATCAAAAAGTACAAATTGAGCATCATTTCTTTCAATTTGCGGGATAATGCGTGGATGAATCCTGCCGCGGTGACTGATCTGCATGATCTGCTGATCAGCTGCCGGGAAACATACCGTTTTTCCCGGTACATATTCATCACCGGCAGTATGGGCGGAACCGGTTCATTGATCTTTGCCGTGAAACATCCGGAATTGGTCGATGGTCTTGTTATAGGCGGAGCGGCGACAGATATATGGAGTTACCGTGAGTACTGCCGTACAAGCTCTGCGCATCCGGTGCTGCCTGAACTTTTCAGTGCGATCGATGAACATTATGCTCCGGAAGATTATGAAGCTCACAATGTCTGTACGCATTTTGAAAAACTGACCATGCCGCTGGTTTTCTACCACGGGATCGATGATCCGGTGATGCCGGTGACGCAGATGACTTCGCTTCAGGAAAAGATGAAAGATTTCCCGAATGCGTATTTCAAAGCGGTACCGGGGACACATGACGCACCTTTATCATATATCCCGGAAATGTTTGAAAAAATTTCCGGTCTGCAAGATTATACTTCTGTGTATGAAAGAGAAAGTGCATCGATCTTTCCGACTGCGCCCAACAGCCTCCGCAAAGGTTACAATATTTTCTGTTATTACACCGGAAAATATTTTGAAGCGCATCCGGCTGATGACACTCCGGAGTGCATCGTTCATGCCCGTGCCATTGAGTATGCATTAAGTAAGCTGCCGCTGGAGTTCCCCTCTGATCAGCTCTTTTTCGGCGGTGTGGAACTATTTTACGATACCAAATGTCCGAAGTGGCTGACCGAAGAAGAGTACCGTAAATATTACGATATATCTGTCAAACGGGGGATGCGTTATTTCAGAGTCGGCTGGGATCATGCCGCACCGGATTACAACACGCTTATGGAACGCGGTCTGGGGGATTTTATTTCCCGGGCGCAGGAGGCGGAAAAACGTTTGCAGAAACCGGAAAGCACAGCGATGCGGATCGCTTTGCAGGCATTATCCGGCTTTTTCAAAAGGGCAGGGGAGTTCTGGCAAAGTGAGCGTCCGGCAGAATCTGCAAGATTGCTCCGCATGGCGGATAAAGCTCCGGAAACTTTCGCTGAAGCACTGCAATTGATGTGGCTTACCCATGTGGTTCTGGAAGCTCAATTGCGTTTCCACATGGGGTTGGCGCGTATCGATCAGTATCTTTATCCGCTTTATCAGAAAGACAATATCGACCGGACAACGGCGTTGAATATGATCTGTCATATTTTCAGCAAGGTCGAGGGCTTCCACGAAGTGACCAATATCTGTATCGGCGGGGTGAAGCCTGACGGCAGTGATGCGGCAAACGAGTTGAGTTTTCTGGTGCTTGACGCGGTGGAACTGGTTCACAGTGCTTCCACCAATTTGAGCGCACGGCTGCACAAAAATTCCCCTGATGAATTTATCATGGGGTGTGTGAAATTGATTGCCACCGGTATCGGATTTCCGGCGATCATGAATGATGAAGTGTATATCCCGTCGCAAATGCGTTGCGGTATACCGCTGGAAGCGGCGCGTGATTATGCTCTTTTCGGCTGTGTCGAGGGCAATATCCCCGGGCGGGCACCGGCATGGAGCGACAGCCGTTTCAATCTGGCTGAACGTTTTGAAGCTGTGATAATGGAGCTGGAAAAATTTGATTCATACTCTGAATTGCGCGAAGCTTTTGCTGCTTCGGTCAAAGCCGGTTTGCTTGAACATGTGGAAATAATCAACAACTCTCTGCGTTCAGCACCTCCGGCACTTTTCCCCGATCCATTGCTTTCAGCTCTGACCCGGGATTGTATTGCCAGAGGTCTGGATATGAATGACGGCGGCGCGGAATTTTTGCGCCAGCACGGAGTGGGGATGATCGGTCCGGCGACGATCGCCGACAGTCTGGCGGCAGTGAAAAAACTGGTGTTTGAGGAAAAACGCATTGCCAAAAGCGAATTGGTCAAAGCCTTGAAAAATAATTTTGAAGGCTTTGAAGTAATGCGGCAGACTCTGATCAACTGCGCTCCGAAATACGGCAATGATGATCCGTATGTCGATGAGATATTTGCTGACATCGTGCGGATATGTGCCGAATCGGCAATGAATATACGGACTATGGATGGCGGATTTCTGCGCAGCTGTATGGCGTCAAATATTTCAAATATCGCCTGCGGTGCTGTGATCGGGGCAACTCCGGACGGCAGGTTTGCCGGAACTCCGGTTTCCGATGCGGCTTCTCCGGATGGCGGTATGGATAGAAACGGCAGTACAGCTTTTGTCAATTCGATCACAGAGCCGGATTATTCAGCACAGAACTGTACGGTGGTCAATATGCGTTTTCTTCCGGAAATGTTTAAGAATGAAGACGGTCACCGGCGGCTTGCCATCCTTTTGAAACGTTTTATTGCCGGCGGCGGACATGAGATCCAATTCAATGTCACTGATAATGAGATATTGAGTGATGCTCTGGAACATCCGGAAAAATATGGTGATCTGATCGTGCGGGTAAGCGGATTTTCGGCATTTTTCACCCAGCTGAATCCGGCTGTTCAGCAGGATATTATCCGGAGGAACGCTCATGGGAAATGAGGTTTACGGCAGGATATTCAATATCCAAAGGTGCTGTTCCGGTGATGGTCCGGGCATCCGGACGACGGTATTTTTTCAGGGCTGTCCGTTGCATTGTTTATGGTGTCACAATCCGGAATCCCGATCCTTTGAACCGCAGGTGTCTTTCCGGCAGGAATCCTGTTTGAATTGCGGCAAATGCCGTAAGATGGAACCGGGAACAAATTGCCGGAAAGAACCGTTAAAGATATGTTCCGGCTGCGGGATATGTGTTGATGAGTGCCCCGGTGGAGCGTTGAAACTGCTGGGAAAAAAGGTGACAGTTGATGAAGTTATGGAAACGGTCAGACGGGATGAACTTTATTACCGTCTTTCCGGCGGCGGAATAACTCTTTCCGGGGGAGAACCGCTGGCGCAGCCGGAGTTTGCCGGAGCGTTGCTGAAAGCTGCAAAAAGGGAAAATTATCACACCGCCGTGGAAACTTCCGGAGCTGTGGCGTGGAAAAATTTTGAATCTGTTCTGCCGTGGTGCGATCTCTGGCTCTTTGATATAAAAGCAGCTCCCGCACGGTACAAGGAGTTGACCGGCGCAAATTATGATCTGGTGAAAAGCAATTTACTGCGGCTTTCTGCCGCCGGGAAAGAGGTGGTTTTGCGCGTGCCTCTGGTCGCCGGAGGCAATTGTGAAGAAGCGTTTCTTGCTGAATTGGAAGAACTTGTCCGGCTTCCCGGGGTGAAGAATGCAGACATCCTTCCTTATCATGATTTCGGGCGGGGAAAAAGCACCATGTGCGGCAAAAAAGAACCGGAGTGGGAACGCTTTTCGGTTCCCCCTCCGGATACAGTGGAACTTTACCGTGAAAAATTAAATTGACTTTTTCCGGCAGTGTCTTACTCTTTTATTGCCGCGGAAATCGTTTTTTCATGTTCTTTGAAGGCTTTTTCCGGACCGAAAAATTCCACGATCTGCAACTGGTCACTGCCGAGATAATTGCGTTCAATGGCGATGACTGCCATATAGAGCAGGATTCCTCTGGAAGTGGTCTGTTCTGCAGTGATTTTTACTGCCGGTTTGCCGTTGAAGGTGGTTTCAACGCACTTGATATTGCTGAATTTGTGATAACTTGCCAATGCCCGCACGACCAGCGATTCCCAGAATTTGAGTGTGCCGCCATCCGGAATATCTGCGCTCCATGTCCGGAATATGCAGTCATTTCCGGAAATAGCAGTGAAACCGGCGACTTTGCCATTGGATTTCCCGGGGACAAATGATCCGGGCAGTTCGATATCGAAGCATGGTTCATCCTCCAAACCGGAATGGGTACAGGCAAAATTTTTAAGGAAGCTGAAATAATCTATCGCCAGCGGAGTTCCGGCGGGGATCGCTCCATGCTCCTCGATGACTGCCACATTGAAAGTGACAAAATTCACCCGGTTTTTATTATTCTGCAACTGGGCATCAAGTCTTTCTATTTCGGTAGTTACTCTATTCAGTTCCCGCTCGACTTTGAGCATTTCATCCACATTTTTTGCTTTGGCAAGCAATTCCTGAAGCCGGGTCTGGAGTTTGCGCAGATTTTTAAGGCGCACATCCAGATCGGTGATGGTATCGGTCAAATCCTCTGCTGAAATGCGGAAATCGGAAATTTTACCGATGGTTCCGGATTTTTTCAGAAAATCATCCGCTTTTTTTACCGGCACTTTCAAAACCATATTGCCTCTGGCACTGGAAAGCAGATAACCGCCGTATGATTCGGCAAGTTTTTTCATTGCATTTTGACCGGCATCTTTATTTTTCACCATCACAGTAAATCCGGCGGTGTACGCCATCATCCGGTTGCTTTCCTGAAAAAACGCACTGTCGCTGCTGACTCCGGCAGATTCCATTCTCAATGCCTTGGTTTTTTCAGCCGGAGCATAATTCACCCTCGATTCTGCATAAGCTCTGCTGTCTGACGGTTCGTCATATTCAGACACAGTACTGCAACCGCAGAAAAGTGCGGCACAACCAATAAATGACCACCATTTTTTCATTTCATTATCTCCTGTTGTCAGATGGAATAAATATAGCTCTGCTGAAAGTGGTTGTCAACAGTTTTTCTGTAAAAATTCCTGAAATTTAAAAGATTCTGTAAAAAAGCGGAGAAAAAGCATTTTCCTGCTTTACAAAAACGCTTTGCGGGTGTATCTTAATAAGATGATAAAAAAGGAAGATTTGGAGAAATGAACGCTAAAAATTGGAAACCGTTGAGTAACATCCGGAAAACGGATGTTGAGCTGATCAGTCACAAATATAATCTGCCCCGTCCGATAGCCGTATACTTTGCGGCACGGGGGATCAAAGAAAACGAGATACCCGGGTTTCTCGAACCCCGTTTGGCAAATTTGAGTGACCCATACCGTTTCCCCGGTATCAGGGAAGCCTGTGAAAGATTGTGGCAGGCAATAAACAGAAAAGAGCCGATCCTCATTCACGGCGATTACGATACTGACGGTATCACCGCCAGTGCGCTTCTGGCACTGGTTCTGCGTCAGAATGGAGCTGTGGTAAATTCATTCATTCCGCACCGTTTTGATGACGGTTACGGATTCACCCCGGAATCTCTGGATAAAGCTCTGGAAATGTTCGGCGATTGCGGAGTGCTGGTCACTGTCGATTGCGGTATAACCAGCTGTGATGCGGTCAATGTCGCTCGCAGCAAAGGTATCGATGTGATCGTTACCGATCACCATGAAGCCGGTGATGAACTGCCTGATGCTCTGGCTGTGATCAACCCCAAAGTTTATCCGGAACTTGAGGATCTGCAACTGCTTTCCGGTGCCGGTGCCGCATTCAAGCTTTCACACGCATTCATCAAATACGGCAGAGAGAAAAATTACGGCGGATTCACCACCCGGCTTGAAGAAGTTCTCGATTATGTTGCGCTGGGAACTGTGGCGGATATTGTGCCGCTGCTCGGTGAAAACCGTATTATGGTCAAATACGGTATCGAAGCTTTGCGCCGTCAGCTCCGTCCCGGAGTGCGTGCTTTGATCGAGAGTTCCAAACTGCATTCCGATCTGTCTCCTTCTGACATCACTTTCCGGCTGGCTCCGAGGATCAACGCCGCCGGCAGGGTGGGTGATGCCAATGTGGCACTGCAATTGCTGGAAAGTTCCTGCATCGTCGATGCTCACGCATTTGCTACTGAATTGGAAGGTTTCAACCGTGACCGTCAGGAAAAGGAACAGGAAATTTATCAGGATGCCTGCGGACAGATCGAAAGAGGTCTGGCATGGCAGAGCCCCTATTCGCTTCTGGTTGCCGGACGCAACTGGCATCAGGGGGTCATCGGTATTGTGGCGAGCCGTCTGGCACGCGATTATAACCGTCCCACGATCGTGCTGACGATCCAGGATGATCATGCTTACGGTTCCGGCCGCAGTATCGCGAATTTGAATTTAGTGGAAGTTCTGACCAAAAGTGCCCATCTGCTGGAGCGTTACGGCGGTCATCCGATGGCGGTCGGTATCGGTCTGCAGACTGAAAACATCGCCGCATTTTATGAAGAGATGGATCGTGAGATCCGCAGTCAGATCGATCCGGCTGAATTGGAAAGTTTCATAAGTTATGACGGTGAAGCCGAATTGGGCGATATGACACCGGAATTTTTCAGTTACCTTGACAAACTTTCACCTTTCGGTCACAGCAATCAGAAACCGGTTTACCGGTTCAATGATGTGCGGGTGATCCGGTGCAATCCGGTCGGGCAGGGGCAGCATACCCGGGGCGTGATGCAGAGCCGCAGCGGACAGATCGAGTTTATCGCATTCAACCGCCCGGCGTCTGATTTCTACAACCGCACGATGGATATTCTTGCCACGCCGCAGCTCAACCGCAGACAGCCGGATGCTCCGCCGCAGCTCAATATCGTCGATTACAAAGACGTTTACTGAAAAAAGTCACTTTCATTTTTCCGGAGGATGAAGTTATGAATATGATCTTTCTGGGTGATGTGGTCGGAAAAGGCGGCAGAAATGCGGTCAAAGCACTGCTGCCGGAATTGCGCCGGGAATTCAACGCACAATTTGCCGTGGTCAATGGTGAAAATTCTGCTGCCGGCAGCGGTATCACCGGAAGTTGTGCCAGAGAACTTCTGGAAGTTGCCGATGTGGTTACTCTGGGTGATCACGCCTGGGATCAGAAAGGTTTTGAAAACGAGATCCATCTCTTTGACCGGGTCATCCGTCCGGCGAACTACCACAAAAATCAGCCCGGCAGAGGTTACGGCATTTTCCGCAATCCCGCCGGTGGCGAGGTGGCAGTTATTGCATTGCAGGGCAAAGTTTTTATGAAAGATTCGGCATACTGCCCCTTTGAAACAGTTGATAACATCCTTAAAGAGCTTCCGGGTACAGTGAAAAATATTCTGGTTGATTTCCACAGTGAAGCATCCAGTGAAAAACTTGCCATGGGGTATTTCCTTGACGGCAGAGTAACTGCGGTACTGGGAACCCATACCCATATCCAGACGGCTGATGCCGGAATTCTTGCCGGGGGGACAGCTGTTCTTTCCGATGCCGGTATGTGCGGAGCGGAATACAGTGTTCTGGGTAGGGAAGTAGCTTCAGTGCTGAAAAAATTCACCGGCGGCATGCCCGTCAGACTGCCGGTCGTGGAAAGCGGCACGATCCGGGTCGATGGTGCGGCAATAACTTACGATCACACCACCGGCAGAGCGATGAAAATAACGCCATTCCGCCGTACAATCGAGTTATAATTGCATGACACCGTATGAATTACGCGCTGCGGCAATTGAAAAATTCCGTCTGGAGTTCCCTGAAAATCTTCCGATTTCAGATCGGGTGCAGGAGATCCGGGAGCTGTGGCAGAAAAACCAGATCATTATTCTCGGCGGAGAAACCGGTTCCGGAAAGACTACCCAGCTGCCGAAAATAGCTTTGCAGCTGGGCTGTGGAGCCAAAGGCCGCATCGGTTGTACCCAGCCCCGGCGGATCGCCGCAACTGCCATGGCGCGCCGTCTGGCACAGGAATTGCACTGCACATGCGGCAAAGAGGTGGGCAGTACCATCCGTTTTGACGACCACACCGTACCGGAAACAGTACTGAAATTTATGACCGATGGTATTCTGCTGGCAGAGTTGCGCCATGATCCATTGCTTGAACAGTATGACTGTCTGATCATCGATGAGGCTCACGAAAGGACGCTCAATATTGATTTCCTGCTTGGTGTTCTGCGCAATCTGCTGCCGAAGCGGCCTGATTTGAAAGTGGCGATCTCCAGTGCGACGCTTGATCTTGCCCGGTTTTCGGAATTTTTCCATAATGCTCCGGTAATTGAAGTTGCCGGCAGAACATTTCCGGTGGAAGATATTTTTCTGCCGCCATTTGAGGATGAAGAGCTTGCTCCCCATGTTGCCCGTGCCGTTACTGAATTAAGCGGATTTGATCAATGGGGTGATATTCTGGTTTTTCTTCCCGGTGAACGGGAGATCCGGGAGTGTGCGGAAATGCTTATCGGCAGAAATTTTCCCCATACCGAAGTATTGATGCTCTTTTCCCGGCTGGGAAGTGCGGAACAGAACCGGGTTTTTCACCCGGGGAATTTGCGCCGGATAATTTTGAGTACCAACGTGGCGGAAACCTCGCTGACCATCCCCCGGATAAAATTCTGTATCGATTCAGGCATGGCAAGGGTCAGCCGTTACAATCCCAGACGGCGGATACAGGAGCTGCAGATCGAGATGATCTCGCAAGCTTCCGCAAGACAGCGGCGGGGCAGATGCGGACGGACAGCCGATGGTATTTGTGTGCATTTGTATTCCGAAGAGGAACTTCAGCATGCCGATCTTTATACTGATCCGGAGATCAAACGTACTTCACTTGCCGGAGTAATATTGCAGATGGCTCTGCTTCATCTGCCGGATATCCGGACATTTGCCTTTATCGATCCGCCGCCGTCGGCACTGATAAGGGAGGGATTCCGGGCATTGAGTGATATTCAGGCGGTCAATGATGCCGGACGCATTACCCGTGAGGGCAGGATCCTTGCCCGGCTGCCGCTGGATCCGCATCTTGGAAAAATGCTTCTGGAAGCACAGAAACGCAAGGTGACTTATCCGCTTCTGGTGTTGTGTGCCGGATTATCTGTTGCCGACATCAAGGAGCGTCCGGCGGAAAAAACGCAGGCAGCTGATCAGGCTCATGCGGCATGGAAAAGTGAAAGTTCCGATTATATCGCCATGATCAATTGCTGGAATGCCCTTATTACAGCCGGAGCATTTGCTACCAATGGCAATCTGCGCCGGTTCTGCAAGAAAAATTTTCTCAACTTCACCCGGACAAGGGAGTGGAAAAATCTTGTTGCCGATCTGGCGGAAAGTATCGGGGAAAAGGCGGAATTAACAGAAATCGACACCACTGAATACCAATATATCCACGAAGCATTGCTTTGCGGTATTCCCCGCAACATCGCCCAGCTTGATACGGAAAGCAGAATGTACCGGGGTACTGACGGCAAGAAATTTGTCATTTTCCCCGGCAGTACACTGGCGAAAGTAAAAAAACTCCCGCCGTGGATAGTATGCTTTTCTCTGGTGGAAACCAGCAGGCTTTTCGGCAGAAATGCAGCGGTGATCCAGCCGGAATGGGTGGAAAAATGCGCCCCGCATCTCTGTGCCAGACGTTATGATCATGAACACTTTGAATCAGCGACCGGTTTTGTCCGGGCAAGGGAAGTGGTGTCTTTGGGGGCACTTCAGCTGCATGCTGCCCGTCAGGTGGATTTTGCCCGTTACAACCAGTCGGCGGCACGGGAAATATTTATCCGTGACGGTCTGCTTGAAGGATTGGTAAACGGGATAAAAGAGGTGGAAAAATTCAATTCCTTACGCAGTGAATTGCTCAATTTTGAAGAACGTATGCGCCGTCCGGGGGCATTGTACAACGGTTTGGCGGCAGAGGAGTTTTTCCGTAAAAATCTGCCGCTGGATGTTGCATCAAGCAAAGCTCTTAAAGATTATCTGCATAAAAATCCGCAGGCAATGAAAATTTCCCGGCAGGAGATCACTGATCCGGAAGTGAAATTTGATCCGCAGGATTATCCGGGAAAACTGGAATTTGCCAAAGTGCCATTCAAACTGGTTTATAAATTTGCTCCCGGTGAAAAGTATGACGGTGTGATGCTCTGTGTACCGGAAAAGTCACTTAATCTGCTTACTCCGCATGCGCTGGATTATCCGGTTCCCGGATACTATGCCGATTTTGCAGAGGTGATGCTCCGCTCTCTGCCTAAAGATTTGCGCCGTCAATTGGGCGGGATCCCGCAGTGTGCCGGACTGTTTGCTGAAGAATTGAAAAATAATCCCGCTTTGCTCGCTCAATCTCCGGCGGAAAACATGGCGGAATTCCTTGAGAAAGTTGCTGAAGTCAAAGTAAATCCTGCTCTTTTCGCTGATGTACAGTTTCCGGAATATCTGAAAATGAAACTTGCCATCCTCAATGATACCGGGAAACTCAAATCTGTGGAGTATGCTCTGCCGGAATCATTCCGCCGCACCAGCAGGATTTCTGCTGATCTTCCCGGCGCAGAAAATCACCGGCAGGAGAACTGGAATTCATGGGATTCCGCCATTCCGGTTTCCGTGGAACTGCCGCCCGGATCGGGCAGAGTATTTTTTCCCGCTCTTTCCTTTGATGAAAAAAGCGGCAGAATCAGCAAGGAACTTTTCCTGAAACCCGCCGAAGCCAAACGCTCACACCGGCTGGCGTGCTGCCGTATTTTTATGCAGGAGCATGCCCAGTTGACTAAAATGATCCGGCGGGATATAAAATTTTCCAACGAGTTGAAACTGACTTTGACCGTTAATACCACCAAAGCTGAATTTGAAGAAGATTTGCTGCGCTGTGCATTGATAAATGCAGTGGATACTGATTTCGCCGGAGTCAGAACCGCAGTGGATTTTCAGCAGCTCTGTGATGATTTGCGGGGAAATTGGAGCAATACTCTGGATGAATTGCTGGAAATGCTGGAAAAATTCACCGCAGAAATCTCCGCCATCCGCCACTTGAGCAGGCGTGCCAAAGATGCCGGAGAATCGATAAATGAGCATCTTGATCTGCTCTTTGCCCCCGGTTTTCTCAACCGCCCCAATATTTTTTATGATTACAAACGTTATTTAAGGGCATTGAAACTGCGTGCCCAGCGTGCCGCAGATGCTCCCGGCAGAGACCTGATGAAACTGGAAACTCTGGATCGCTGGATCGCTGAATTGGATGCGGCGCGGCAAAGTTTCCGCGATTTGAGTGATTCAGATACACTTACTGAATTCTGGATGCTTCTTGAGGAGGCCCATATCGCAGTTTTCGCCCCGGAAGTGAAAACCTCCGTAAAAAATCCGCTTGCCATTCTTGAAGAACAACATGCGGCACTTTATAAATCAAAACAGCGGTGAACCGCCGTACTTTTGCAGCAGTTCCAGATAGTCTTCTCCGGGTATCTCATGCGCTCCGAAAGCGGATGTGGCATCTGTCACCATCTGGGTGTCAATAACTTCCACACCTTTTTCAAAAAGGAATTCAGCCATTTTGACAAAGGCGAATTTCGATGCTCCTGATACATGGAAAAACATGCTTTCCCCGCAGAATATCCTGCCGACGGATATGCCGTACAATCCACCGGCAAGGGTTCCATCAGGCAGATAAGCTTCAAAACTGTGGGCAAATCCGGCACGGTGAAAATCGCAATAGGCACGGATGACTTCACCGGTGATCCATGTTCCGGATTGTCCGGCTCTATCTACTTCAGCGCAGGCGGTGATCACCGCCGGAAAATCATGATCGATTTTCAAAATGAAAGGATATTTTTTCAGTTCACGCTGCAAACTTTTGCGGATCTTGAATCCGTTGCGCATAATCACTCCCCGCTGCGGCGGAAACATCCACGGGATCAATTGTCCTTCTCCAAAGGGCCATGGAAAAATGCCGTGCATATAGGCATCTGCAAGCATCGCACTGTTTATTTTGAGTGACACTGCCACCACGCCGTTTTCATCTGCTTTGCTGACCGGTGGAAATATCGATTTTTCTGCTATTGCCATGTTTTACTCTCCACTGCCGGAAAACCATTTGCCTTTATAGGCAAGAGAGGGCTTCAACTGCCGCAATTCATCATCCCAGTCACTTGCCACCGTACATGCCACTACCCGGAAAGAAGCGGCGTTGCGGCAGAATTTCTGCATCAAAACCGAATACGCTTTACGGTAATCATCCAGCTTGAAAAGCTGCAAATGAGCATTGTTGACCATTGTTTCCCGCACCGTATTTTCCTTGCGCATAATGTTGAAAACCGCTTCGGCATCATTTGCCGGACACTCTTTGCAGGTCGTTCCCCGCCAGCCCCACGCCCGGGTCAGCACCTCCTGACCGTCGGGCAGTATTGTCCGGTATTCCTCGGTGCGTTTACTGCAGCACTTTGCCCCATTCATCTCTTCGACCAGATGCATGAATGTTACATAAAGTGCGCTGGAAATGGTCAGACACCAGCCATCAGCCTTGAAAAGTTTGCCCAGAGGTGAAAATTCATGATCGATCGTCGATGCCAGATGGTGATCTTTGACAAAATATTCCGCATCTTTTCCCCAGACCGCAAAACTGTGGCAGGGGTCGAAAGAGCGCAGAACACCGGGCATTTTACGGAAAGTATCGGTTAATATGCCTACGGTGGACGGGGTATTGCGCACATCAAAGATATTTTCTTTACTTCCCGGATGATAGACTTGAAAGGTGAATGCCGGCATCAGTAATGTGCCGTTTTCCCCGATGGCTTGTTGAAGTTTTTTACAGAAAGCTTCCGCTCCTTCCGGGACGCTGCCGAAAGCTGAAAAGGTGGAGTGAACCACCAGCTGCATTCCTCCGGTCACTCCGAGTGTCTGCAAAGCTGCGGCAAATTCTTCTGCGGTGGTCACACTTGCCGGAGCGATCGTCAAAACTTCCTGCTGTGCAGCAGCCCGCAGGATTTTTATATAGTTATCCAGCTCTTCCGGAGAAGTTTTCCCCTTACGTTCCCGGTCAAAAAGTTTGACACACTCCAGAAAATTCTTTTTGCCGTCACAGAATCGTTGTAAAGCTTCCGGTAAATCCGTTCTGCTGACCGGGGAAACGATCATATTCAAAGCACGATACTCTATAGCGGAAAGTTCTCTGTTTTTTTTCAACATATATCCTCCTTATTCAACTGTGGTTCAAACAGTTTTGTTACTGTTCCGTACGGTCATTCTGATAAAACCAATGTTTATGCCCGGGAATATCCCGCTGGGAAAATGATTCACGGCATGGGCGCAGTACCGGCAATTCAACTGCGCTGTTGCGCCACTGTCTTGGCGACATGCCTGAAAATTTACGGAAACAGCGGGAAAAATAAAAGGGATCTTGGTACTGCATCCGGCGGGCGATCTCCGATATATTCATCCCGGTGGTGCGCAGCAGCACCGCCGCCCGTTCCATGCGGCGGTGGGCAATGTATTCTCCCGGAGTCGTTTGTAAATGCTCCTTGAAAAGCCGGAAAAGTGTCGCTTTGGATATGTGACCGACCAGACAGAGCAGATCACTGTCAAGCCGTTCATCTTCCAGATAGTGATCCACGCAATTCAATATCTGCTGTAAATCTTCCGGATAATGGATCCGGTTTCCTGCCCGCAAAGCATACAATTCGTAAAGCAGCATCCGGGGAAATGAACGCAGCATAAATTCCGGACACTCCGCTTCAAAACGGTCGATAACATATCTGCCCAGATTGAGCAGCGGATGATCCAGCGGCAGATCAAAAAATACTGTATCGGTAAATTCAGGCAGAAATTCATCTTTGCGCTGGTAAAACTCCGGTACTTCCGGGCTCGCCGCATGAAATGGACTGTAGCGGGGCGGATCTTCATGCGGCATATCAGGAATTATATGGATCGTGCCGGTCAAAAGCGGCTCTTTGCTGTCTGCAAGCCATGATATCGTGTGATTCCAGGTGGTAAAGACAATTCTGCCCGGAAACATTTTTACCGGCACATTGTTGATTTTCAACATCCCTTTGCCGCTTTCGCCCCAAACTATAAACCGGCTCTGCACCTGCGTATAAGTGAATGCATCCGATGGACGCAGACCGGTAGTTGCTTTCGCAAAGATAACCATCGCATTCTGCCAGTATTTTTCATTCATTTTTCAGTATTTCTCCATTTTTTGATAATATAATCCATTTTTTTTCAAAGTCAAGTTGAGTATATTTATATCAGAACCATAAAAAACGCACAGGAGGAGTGAGATGGTGAAAAAATTACTTTTGGGCATCACATTGATGCTTTCTTTCATCCTTTCAGCCGGAAATCTGCTGAAAAATCCATTGTTTACCGAAAAAGCCGCCGACGGCACTCCGGACAAGTGGTCGGTACGCTGTACCAATAAAAGTGCCGCCATTGCCGCCGACGGTAAAAGCATTGTCATTGATACCGCAAAAGCCGGTTCAGCAGTAAACCTCATCCAATGGAATATGGATAACAAACCGGGGAAAAAGGTTTTTCAATTCTACTACTCCGGTACGGGGGAGGTCAGAGCCTATTTTGAGTGGAAAATAAAACTGCCCGACGGCAAAACCACCACCCGCTGGAGCGGACCGGTCTGGAAGAAGGCAACCGGTGTTCCGCAGCTTTACCAATTTGCCTATGATGCCGGAAGTGACAAATCCGCCCCCTATCTGGTGATCAATATCAAAGACAAATCCCGGATCACTCTTTCCGGATTCTACTACGGCAATGTTACCGACAAAAGCTCCGGCAATCTGCTTGCCAATCCCTCCATGCGGCTGCTCACGGCGAAAAAGACTCCTTTCGGCTGGAGTGTGCGCTGCAAAAATCCGGCGGCTGCTCTGACCGTCGGTGACGACGGTATCACCCTTGATTCCGTTAAAGCCGGTTCGGATATTTCACTGGTTCAGAATAATCTGGATTCTGCTCCGGGCAAAAAGATCTTCCGTTTCAATTACAAAGGCGAGGGCGAGATACGGGTATTTCTGGAATGGAAAGTGAAAAAAGCCGATGGCAAAATGACCACTGCATGGAGCGGTCCGGTCTGGAAAAAAGCCAACGGAACTGTGCAAAGTTACCAATGCACTTATAATCCGTCAGAGAACACCTCTGAACCTCATGTGGTCATCCAGACCAGGGGCAAGGCAAAAATCACCATCAGCGATCTTTACTATGGTGCGGCACCTGAATTCAATGTGAGAGTCGTTCCCGCCGATGTCCGCCGGCACGGTGAACTGGTGATGGCACGCGGCTTCACCCAGGGGATCAGCATTTTTCTGCATACGGCAAGAAAATCGATAGATAAAGATGTGGATATCCGGCTGGATTTTACTTTGCCCCGGGGTGTGACGATTGCCGGCATCGCCGGGGGTAAAGGTCTTCAGGGCAATACTTACTCTTACAAACTTCCTCCGCGTCTGGTGATCCTGCCCGGTCAGGGCGGCGGCGAATGGAAATGCACCTACGTTTCATTCAACATCTCTTCTGAAACGGTCAGCGGTTCAAAAATCATTATCACTCCCACGGTGGACGGCAAAAAACAGCTTTCCCAAAGCTACACGCTCCGGCTGGTCGATCTGCCGTCAACTCCTGCACCGAAGCTGAAAAAACTGCGCCACATGATCTACGACTACGGATATTTCACCATTCCGGATAAAGACGGAACGATGTCCAAATTTTTCGCCCATGTCGGTTTCAACTACGCCAATCACGGGACATGGAAAGATCTGATGGTCAGTGATTATGTCCACAACAGCGAATTGTGGAACGATAAACTGCCGCTGGCTCCAAGTGTGGATGGCAAAATTTACAAATCGCTCAATCACGGCGACCCGCAAAGTTTCATCAGCAAAGGAGCAGATGCCGTTGCCGGTGAGCAGATACGCAAGATCGCAGAAAACTGCAAAAGCACCGGCAGTATCATCCATCTGGATTATGAACCCTTCGGCTACAGCGACTTTTTTACCGAAGAGAGCATCAATAAATTTCTGAAACAGACCGGCATTTCCCGGGAAAAATTTGATGCGTTCCGCGCCCAGTATGCTAAAGAGTGGCGCAATATGATCTTTAATGCCACTTTGGAAAATAAAGAAATCTTCTATAAATGGCTCGACTATACCACCAGTCAGAGCGTGGAATTCATCCGTATTCTCAAGGCGGAATTGAAAAAATACAATCCGGCAATCAAACTGGAAATAACCCAGACCAACAGCTGCGGACCGCGTGATTCAGCAACGCTTGCTTACGGACACGACAATTCGGCAATGGCTCTGGTGTGCGATATGGTTCAGCCCCAGATCTATAACGGCTACGATGGTGCCTATGCAAAGTATGCTATTTTGCGGATGCGGGAGTGGAAACAGCGGGTCAATTCGCTGAATCCGGCGTGTAAAGTTCTGCCGCTGCTGCTGAAAAGCTGGTCGGGAGCAAAGTCCGGCAACACTCCGCAGATGATCTATTTGCAGGCTCTGGGCGGATTCGCCGAGGGTATGGATGGTATCGGCTGGTACTATTTGCAGAATCTGGATGGCGATGATATGATCATGCTTCACAAATTGAGCTGCGATGTGGCAGAATATGAGGATTTCTATGCTGACGGAGTACGCTGTGATAAAGAATTTACTTTTACCGGAATGCCGCTGGATGAGAAGATCCTGCTTCAAAAGCCGCACCTGAAGAAAGCGGTCAACAGCAAATGGCACTACACTGCCCACAAACTCAACGGCAAAATCCTGTTGACATTATTCAATTTGAGCGATAAACCGCTTGTTTTCAATTATAAACACAACGGCAAAGCGTCAAAAGTCACACTTGATAAAGAATCTGCAAAGTTTGTTATCCTCCAATAAAACAACAGAAAGGATTTCACCATGAAAAAACGGCATTTCACTCTCATCGAACTTCTGGTTGTTATCGCGATAATCGCCATTCTGGCGGCAATATTGCTCCCGGCACTTAATTCCGCCCGTGAGCGCGGCAGAGCAGCAAGTTGTGTCAACAATCTCAAACAGCTCGGCAGTTCTCTGACGATGTATATTTCCGACAGTGACGGTTACTATTTTCCCCGGGATGGAAATGATAATACTTCGCACCACTATGTGAACTGGTGTTATCTGGCGGCATCTTATGTCAGCCCGGGAAGTCTTACGGTCAACAGTTCCGGTTATAAATACATCAAAAAAGAGGAAGTTCCGGTTTTTTACTGTCCTTCCGGTCAGATGATCGAGCGTGGAGACCTCTATTTGAATACCGGCAAATATCAGCCGCACTATACCACCAATAACTACATTTCCGCCGGAACGCCGATCGGCGGTATCGAATACGGTTTGAAAGAGGGAGAAGTCAAAGCTCCCAGCCGCAAATATTTCTTCCTCGAATGCGGCAATGTCACAGCCGGTTACTGGACAGCCGTCAACGAAAACAGCAACAATATCTCCATGATGCATCCTACCGGCAAAAGCGGAACCGGACTTTACACTTCTGCTGCTGATCTGGAAGCCTCCGGCGGCGGTATGAATATCGGTTTCTGCGACGGTCACGTGGAAAGCAAAACCAACGGCATCCGGGCGACCGGCTGGGGCGATCCCATCTATGCCAGACATTACAATCCCAGTGCAGAATAAAATCCGGATCAATTGACAAACATCTGCGAATGTGATATATTAAAAAGAGATTCCGGCAAATTTCAACCGCCGGGATCATCTTGTTCTAATTATGAAAAAGGTATAATATGTCAAATACTCTTGCCACCGGTATCTTCTGGTACTGGAACGCCACGCCGACCCCATCCGGGATATGCAAACAGTTGAAATATATTGCCGATGCCGGATTTGACTGTGTCTATATCCATCCCATGCCGGAAACATTTCACCAATGGAATTTTTTCACCGGTATGAAGTGCAGTTATCTGGGGGAAAAGTATTTTGAATTGATGGGAATCGCTCTTGAGGAGTGCAGAAAGCTCGGCTTGACCATGATGCTTTACGATGAGGGCGGCTGGCCTTCCGGCGGAGTGCTTGACCGTTTGATCGTCCGTTATCCGGAGTGCCGGGGGAGGTTTCTGGTCAAAGATGAACAGGGCGAAATTCAGGAAATACGGGCAGATTTCCCTGATCTGCTGGATAAAATTACGACAGAGCATTTCATTGAGATGACTCATGAATTATATCTGAAACACTTCGGCAGAGAATTCGGCAAGACCATCAAAGGAATTTTCACCGATGAACCGTTTTTCCGGATGGTCAGTGATGAAAATCAGATCTACTACACTCCGGCGATGGATGGATTGGCAGAAAAAATGTTCAATTGCTCTTTTGCCAATGATCTGCTTCCTTATCTGTGGCACGGCACGGAACATCTTCCGCAATCTTCCGCTGCCCGCCGTAAATATATGGCAATAGCTTCCCGGCTCTTTGCGGAAAACTACTTTGCCATTCTGGAAAAATGGTGCGAAAAACACCATCTGCTGCTTACCGGGCATGTCAACCATGAAGACACCTTTTTCACCAATGGCAACTGCGGAGATCTGCCGGAACAATTCGCCCATATCCACATCCCCGGTGTCGATGCCATCTGGCGGCAGATCTATCCGGGCAAATCCACCGGCTCTTATGCCAACTTCGCTTCCGGAGCGGCGATCGCCAATAAAAGAAGTCATGCGCTTTGTGAATGTTTCAATGTCTACAGTTACGCTCTGACTCCGCCGAAGATCAACTGGGTGGCGAATGCTCTTTTTCTGCGGGGGATAAACCACATTATTCCCATGCCGTATTTGTACAGTGATTTCGGTAAACACAAAATCTGCTGCAGTACCGATATTTCACCGCGGATGCCGTGGTGGCAGACGGTCAGTGAACTTCTGCGCCGCTGGAAGATCGCTGCGGATTTTGATTTGAGCAAAATGGAAGTGCCTGTTCATATCCTTGCCCGCAACAGATTTTCCATTCCCGATTGCCTCTGGGGAGAAAAAACGGAACGGGAAAAGGCACACAAAGAGATGGAGGATATGCTTGAAATCTTTGACCGTAATGCTGTTCCGTGGCGTTTTACCAGTACCGGTGAATTGCAGAAAGCCAAGGATTTTCCGGAAGTTCTCGTTGTTACGCAGAAGTTGGATGAGTGGGAAAAAGCCATTGTTGACCGCGCCGTAAAAGCCGGGACAAAAATCATTTCCGGTTTGAATGAAGAATTGAAAAAATTTGCTCCATTTCTGGTGAATATGCCGGAAAACGGTTGTCTGGTACGCTATTGTGTACGCAACAGTAAAACTGCGGCGATGGTTTTTAATCCTGCAAATACTCCGGTGCAATTCAGCTTTTCTTCACTGGAAAAGTGGGGGGAAACGGCACTGGATGCCGCCGTAACTGAACTTTTCCCATTGCAGAAAAACGGTCAGGATTTTACCATGACTCTGCCGCCCGGAGCGTTGCGGATTCTGGAAAAAGATGCAGTTCTGCCGGAAGAAAAACAGTTGGAAAAAATTCCGCTCAAACTTGATTGGCAGCTGAAAAAGGTCGAAAAACTGCACATGGCAGCTGAAAAACCGACCCGGATGAGCAAAGAGAAAAACACTCC
The DNA here is from genome assembly GCA_045534015.1 of Victivallaceae bacterium. Classification (GTDB taxonomy): domain Bacteria; phylum Verrucomicrobiota; class Lentisphaeria; order Victivallales; family Victivallaceae; genus UBA1784. Next base: position 21,781 of record JAZSIZ010000032.1, read on the forward strand.
CGGATTTTTACATGATGGTATGTGGAAAGAAGCTGATTTTTCCGGTATTGTCACTTTGACCGCCACGGTCGAATCTGCGGAAAAAGCAAGCGGCTTTATCACCTTTGATCACCTTTGTCATGCCGGTAAATTGACTGTAAACGGTAAAAATTGCGGTATTCAGATCGCAGAACCATGGGGATTTCCGGTAACGCTGAAACCGGGAAAAAACCTGCTGACAATGGAAATATATTCTTCCGCCGGAAATGAGTGGCGCAGATGTGTCAATGAGGAACTTGAGCCACGGGGATGGGTCAATTGCTATCTGCCGACCATGCGGAAATATGAGATAGATGACGCTGATACCGGTGTTTCCGCAACTGCAACTTTCTGGCAGGAAAAATAAATTATTGTTGTCTGGTAAACTTTTTCTGTAATACTTTTATGCAAGCAGTACCGGTTTTGAGGTGTTTGCGCTGATCGTGCGGATATAGTGATTTACGGTGTCTGCATCCGGAAATGTTTCTGGTAAACCGTCAAATGACAGACCCAGAGCCAGATATTTTCCCCGCGCCATCGGATGATACGGCTCGACATGAACAGCTTCAATATGTGGTAGCTCTTCTGCAAGTTCTGCAATGGCATGGAGATGGGATAATTGATCATTCATTCCGCCAATAAGCGGACAGCGCAGGATTATTTTCGCACCGTCGGCATCAAGTTTACGCAAATTTTCCAGAATGAGTTTATTATCCTGTCCGGTCAATTCACGGTGGAGTCCGGCATCTGTCGCCTTGTAATCAAAAAGAAAAATATCGGTATACGGCAGCAGTTTTTTCAATTTGTCATAACTGCCGAAGCCGCATGTTTCTATACAGCAGCTGATATTTTTTTCATTGACAAGCCGGGCGATTTCCAGGGTGAATTCAGCCTGAAAAAGCGGTTCTCCGCCGGATATGGTCAAGCCGCCGCCCTCATCGAAAAAGATTTTCTCTTTTTCTGCCACAGCTGCGATTTCTGCGGCAGTGACAATTTTACCGGCAGCAGAAACTGCATGAACAGGGCAGTTGGCAATTTGCTTAAACTGTTCCCGGGATGGTGAAATCAATGGACGTTGACGGAAAATACTGTTGCAGCTGCCGCAACCAAGACAATGTTCGCGGAAATAGAGCAATTCTGTTTCCTGCCGTTGTGATTCCGGGGTATGGCACCACTTGCACCGCAGAGGACATCCTTTCAGGAACACCACCAATCTTATTCCCGGCCCGTCATGGGTGGCAAAATGTTCATAATCAAGTATTACTCCATTCATAATCTTTCCGCCTGTCTGATATAAGCATCCTGTTCTTTACGCGAAATGGAGTTCCACAGCATATTCCAGCCGCAAATACGCACCTGCAGATGGCGGTATTTTTCCGGTTCAAGCTGCGCTTTTTTCAAAACCTCTGTATCCATGACATTGAATTGCATGGCATGACCGTAGTTTTTTATGAAGGTCATCAGCAAAGTATGCATTGCTTTCAAACCGTTTTCGCCTTTCACTTCCGAGGGGTGGAGCATTATATCCACCGGCAGATCTCCCATGAAAAGTGATGAATCAAATTTCAGAACCGAGGCGACCAGTGCGGTTGCTCCATTGAAAGCACACCCTTGAGAAGCAGTCATATTTTTACTGAGTTCATCACCTCGTTTACGCCCGTCCGGGGTGGCTTCAACCTTGTCTGCCCATTCGGAAAAGCGGTTGGACGCGTGAAGTGATGTGGTAAAAAATCCGCCCCTTGAATTGGGTTTGCCGTTGAATCTTCTTGCTACCGCCCCGGTGAAGTGGAGTGCGATACGGTCGGGAAGCTCAAGATTGTTGCCGTATTTTTCCGGATCGTGAAGCAGTTTTTGGCGGAGCAGTTCATGCCCCTCAAAATCCCGGTCAAGTATGTCGGCAAGTTCCGTCAGGGAAAATTCTTTGCGCTCAAAGACATAACGCTTTATCACAGTAAGCGAATCCGCCGCAGTGGCAGCTCCGCATATCCAGAGGTTGGAGTTGTTATATTTTGCGCCTTTGGCATAGCCATCGACAGCCTGACGCAAACTTGATTCAAATGTACCGGAAATAAACAGTCCCGGATTTATCTCATCCAGATATTTTTCTGCACGCATGATAAATTCCACACTGCGGTCAAATTGATAGAATAACTGCCGGAGAAATGCCCGGTAGAATTGTTTGAAATTTTTGAAAGAGGCAAGTTCTCCGGTGGCAATGCCGATTTTTTTCCCGCTGAGGACTTCAACTCCGTTATGCATAACCAGCCCGATAATTTTTGCCGCATTGACTGTCACCGGAGCGGTCTCCACTGTACCATTCGGTGCGCAATACTCATAACACCCTTTTACGTCAGCTGTTTGTGCTTCACGCAGAGAGTAACCGTATTTCTGCATTGTGCGTATGATGCACGGTTCACCGACAAAAGCGATGCTGTTGTTGCCCCGGCGGATCATATCCAGAGCTTTGCAGATAAATTTTTCCGGAGTGTGCGGCGAAACTTTGATGTGCAGTTTCGGGTCGAATATCCCCATTTTATCATACTCATCCAGAATCAGGAAAGATAGTTCATTGATTGTACTGCTCCCATCGGCATTGCTTCCTCCAAAGTAAAACGGATGACCGACTTTGTAATGCATCGCTGTTGCCTGATACATGAAACAGCGGATGAAATAACGGATATCCTCTTGGGTAAATCTGCCTGAATCAATATCTTCCCGGTAGTAAGGATAAAGGATCCGGTCAAGATTGCCCAGCGATCTGGTTTGAATGAAATCAACATATTCAGAGATTTGAAAATAGAGCCAGATCTGCAGCAACGCTTCATAAAATGTTCCGGCTTTGCCGTTACGCAGATTGGTCAATGCCTCATGCAAAAGCTTCCCTTTCGGCAGGGATGGTAATTTTTCCGCTTCACAAATCAGACGGTCAAGCAGATGCAATGCCGCCAGATAAGCTGTTTTCACCGCTTCATAAAAATGCTGATATTCCGGATGTTCTGCAAATTCAGGCATCTTATCCTTTTCGTACCGGTATACTCTTTCCAGCAAGCCGGAAAAACCCAGTTCCAAAACCGCATCCCAATCAGGCACGCTGTGGTCGTAATCATTCACTGTTCTTGTGGTACAGTTGGCCATGCAGTCGGCATGCACCGCCAGTTCCTCCGGGGTGAAGATGCGCTTAAGAAGCTTTTCGCCCCAATTCGTAATGCCGCCAAGCGGTTTCTTCGGACAAGCTGCCAATGCCGGAAAAAAGTCGCAGTTGGAAAGTTTTATCTGCATATTTTCCAGTGTAAAGGCAACCAGTTGAGCCTTGATAAGCGCATGCGGCAGATGGTTGTTTTTTTCAAAATGTTCAGCCAGACGGGTTTTCAATTCCGGCAGAGGCATCCCCGGTGAACCATGATAAAATTCCGGATCGGTAAATTTATGCTCCAGATATTCCCGGTCGATTTCCCATTGTGACATAGCTTTTTATCTCCTGCTGCGGTGTTGGTTTTTCTGTCCGGGAATAATATACATTTCTGATATGATTTTTACAATTACATAAAAGCATTGAAAAAATATACTTTTCTGTATTGCTGCCGGATTTTTTTAATTGGTAATGTCCGGAATTTTGTGAAACTGAAATATAAATTTGCAAAAAAACATAATTTTCAATGTATGAAACATATCACACAAGCAGCAATTTGTCAACTGTCAAATCACGGTTTGTTTTCTATCGGAGGATGCAGCGTGAGACAAGGTCGGGTTTCGCGATGATCCTCCGTCGCTGAAGCTTTGGAGGACAGGGGTTCCCGATCAAGCACGCCCAACGGGGCGTGCGCGACAGCAGGCAACCCGCCCAGCGGGTTTTTGCCAAGCTTTTTTCAAAAAAGCGTTGATTGAGCTGCGACAACGGAGCTGCGAGACACCCCGCAAGTTGCCGAGCAGGTTTTTGCCAAGCTCCTATGAGAGACTGAATTTCAAGTGTTGTTTGCAAAAAAATCGTAAAAAAGTTGGTAATCAGCAAAAGATGATTCAAAAAGGTGTGCTCTTGTCTTGCTCCTATTCGCGTTCTACAATGCTT
>JAZSIZ010000137.1:0-4735 GCA_045534015.1 Victivallaceae bacterium
TCCCCGGCAAAGTGATCCTGCTGGGCACACCTGCAGAAGAGGGCGCAGGCGGCAAAGTAAGGATGCTTCCTAATGGCGGTCTATATATCTTGGATGCAGCGATGATGATCCACCCCAACAGTACAACCGCCATAGATAACGGTTCGACAGCCAATTGCGGATTGCAGGTGACTTTTCACGGCAAAGCCGCCCATGCTGCCGGTTCTCCGGAAAAGGGTGTCAATGCGCTGGATGCCGTCAATCTGCTGTTTGCGGCAGTCGGGGCATTCCGTCAGCAGATGCCGGATTGCGCGCTGATTCACGGTATAATAACCAATGGCGGAGCTGCGCCGAATATTATTCCGGATACAGCGGTGTGCCGTTTCTATTTGCGCACATCCAGCGAAGCGTATGCTCCGGAACTGAAACGCCGCTTCCGCAATATGGTAAAAGGAGCGGAACTGATGACCGATTGTACTGCGGAAATCGTTCCTTTCAGAGAAGCGTACCGCTCCCGCAAACCCAATGCTGCGATGAATGAAGAGTATGCAAAAAATATGGAAGCTCTGGGGCAGACGGTGATCCGGCCGGCACGCAGCGGCAAAGGTTCTTCTGATTTCGGCAACTTTTCACAGGTCGTCCCGGGGATACATCCGTATTTTGCCATCACAGCGGAAAAAGCATCTTTCCCGGCACATTCGATTCCGTTCCGGGATGCCAGTGCCACGGAATATGCATTTGACAATGCGATGAATGGTGCGGCAAGTATGGCGCAGACATTGTGGAGATTCATTACAGATGACTCATTCCGTGCAGAAGTGCGGCAAGATTTTGAAAAGTAAGGACGCTACGATATGAGTAAAAGATTTTCAGTTACCGGTACCGGAGATGCTCTTTTCCTTCAGGAATTCCCTGCGGAATATGATTCCGGCATCAAAGAGGTGGCAGATTTCATCAACAGCTGTGATTTGAAGATCACCAATCTCGAAACCAACTTTTCCGATTTTGAATATTTCCCCGGAGCATACTCCGGCGGCACCTGGCTCAATACCCGGCGGGAGTGTCTGCCGGAATTGCTCCGGTTCGGCTTCAATTGTTTCGGTACTGCCAATAATCACTGTTTCGACTACTCGTACTCCGGGTTGCTTTCCACCATCGACACTCTGGATGCCGCCAAACTTGCCCACTGCGGAACCGGCAGAAGTTTCGATGAGGCAGTGAAAGCGGCGATCATTGAAAGCAACGGTGTAAAAGCTGCCGTTTTTGCCGTGGATGCCTCGTTCAAGGATCCCTCAAGAGCCGGTAAAGCCACTCCGAAGCTCAAGGCACGCCCCGGTGTAAACTATCTGCGCAGTGAAAGAACCTACAAGGTTTCCGCCGAAGATATGGCTCATTTGCAGCGGATCGCTGAAAAGACCCGGATCAACTTCACCCGCAACAGTCTGATAAACACCGGATATATGACTCCTGATCCGGAAGGATGCTTTTTCCTCGGCGATCAGAAGTATACCACCCGGGATGATATTCCGGCGACCGCCTGTCATCCGGCAGATAAAGCCCGGCTGCTTGATGCCGTAAGAGAGGCAAAAAAGAGTTGTGATTACGTTTTCATGGTGGTGCATTGTCATCACAATGACAGTTTCCGTGAAGAAAATCCGCCGGAATATCTCAAAGAATTCTGTTACGGCTGTATCGATGCCGGAGCTTCTGCCATATTCGGCGGCGGCTGTCACCGTCTGCGTCCGATGGAAATTTACAATGGCTGCCCGATCTTCTATTCTCTGGGTGATTTCATCTATCAGGGATTGCGTATCGAGCATCTGCCGGCTGACTTCATGGAAAAATACGGCATCGATATAAATTCATCTGCCGAAGAAGCTCTCTGGGCGCGTTCAAGAGGCGGCAAGGTCGGTCTGCACTGCAATAAACTCAACTATCAGAGCGTATTGCCTAAAGTTGAATTTGAAGATGGCAAAATGGTCGCATTGACTCTTATGCCGCTTGATTTGAAATTTGACCGCAAAGATAAAATGAATGGATTGCCGCATGCCGCCAAAGGCGAAGAAGCAGACGGTATCCTCAAGTTGTACAATGATTTGAGCAATCCTTACGGAGTAACACTGACGTTGTCCGATGGAATGCTGAAAATCATCTAAACATCAGGGAGACACTTTTATCATGAACGAATTCATCTTTAATTGTCCTCATTGCGGGGGAGAAATGCTCTGCCAGAAGGAGTGGATCGGTGCTGAACTGGAGTGTCCTTTGTGTTCAAAAATATTCACATTGACACAGGATGAAAACAATACCCCTGCCCCGGAAAACAAAGAGTTGGATACTGCTGAAGAAAAACCGGTGGATGAGGAAATTTGCCTGACCGCAGAAGAAAAAGCCGGTGATGATTCCGATCCGGTTGAAAATGAAGAGGACGTTGAAGAAATTACCCTTGCCGCTCCGGCTGGAACAGATGAAATTCCTGATGATAAAGAAGATGAGGACAGCTCTGACGGAGATACAGAAATTACCCTTGCCGCTCCGGCTGGAATAAAGGATATTCCACCGGTGGATAAAGAAGAAGAAATTTCTGCAGAAAATATGGAAGATACTGAAGAAGAGATCTCCCTGACTGCCCCCGGCAAAGATTCTGTGCTTGAAGCAGTTACTCCGGATGATTCGATCACCCGGAAAACTACTCCGGCGGTAACTCCGGTCGTTACTCCGGAAACCACCCGCCGCCCGCCCAGATTGACCCTGCCTCCGCGCTTGAGTGTCCCCGGAAGAAAGCCCCCTGTTGCTGAAGAAAGCAAAGAAGATTCAACTTATTCAGATGCTGACCGGCAAATATCTGAAGAACAGGAAGAAAAGAGGGAAAGAAGGGAAAGAAAACCGGAATTCAGGGAAGAAAAAAGAGTAAGCAGACCGAAAGTAAAAACCGTCAACCGAAAACCGGAACCGGAAAAACATAAGGTTCAGGAAAAAAGTAAACCGGAAAAAGTTCAGAAAAAAGAAGAAAAGCAGCCGGAACAGGAGTTGTCTGTTGAAATCAAACTCCGTCCTCCGGTCGGCAAGGCTGATACCGCCGCAAATCAGAATGGAACACAACCGCAGGATGGAACAATCCCTCCGGGAATGACGGTTCCTCCGGGAATGGCGGTCCCCCCGGGTATGGCGGTTCCTCCGGGCACGGCGGTTCCTCCTGGTATGGCGGTTCCCCCGGGTATGGCGGTTCCCCCGGGCATGGCAGCAGCAAGACCGGGAATGCAAAGACCGGGGATGCAAAGACCGGGGACACGACCTGCATCCGGGGCATCTCCATTTGCTCCGGCACAAAGGTCATCGTCACCGCAAAGTGCTGCCCTCGGGAAAAAAGCCGCTTTTTCTGATGATGATTTTGATTCACTGCCGAAAGTTAAAAAGACTCCCAACGCCAGAGGTATCTTTGGATTTCTGCTGGCTCTCGGGACATGCGGAGCATACATATATGCCAAAAAGTTTGTTGCCGGAGTGGATAGTCCGATGTATATGGCGATTGCCGCAGCGGTTGCCATTCCCGGTATAATAATGGCGATCTCTTCGGCATCTGATGAAAGATTGTACAGAAATTTCAAGATGGCTCCATTCCCCAAAGTCATCATCATATTGACTTTGCTTATTGCCATCGGCGTCGGAGGTTTAGCTTTGTATGATGACGGAGCAAAATTTGTCTGGTATAAAAGCTGCGATCTCATCTATACCAGAAATGTAAAAAGTGCCATCACTGCAGATGGTGTCCCGTTTATTGATATTTACAACAATGTCCAAAAGGTGTTTCCCAAAAAAATAAATATGCACTACATTGGTGATAACAAGTACTATGGTGATGTAACCTTTGAACTGGGTGATGTCACCTACACCCGTACTATTATTGCCTTTGATGCAGCAGGGCTGAAAGAAAACCATGATTTAATCTGGATTATTGCCACCGATTTCAACAGGGATTCCAAAGAAGCTGAAGAATCAATTTCAAATGATATTGAGCGGTATAATTTCTTCTATAAAGATAATTACTCTACAAAAGAATATCCGCTGGAGCTGAAAAAAATAGATTTTCCAGCAAAAGGTTTAAAAGAAGACAGTTGCGATTTTGAAATAATCTTTGAAAATCCGGTCACCAAAGAAACAGTATTGGCAATTGCCAGTGGCAAAGGAATCGATCTGAGTAACAAACTAATGAAAGTCAATGGTAAAATTACAAAAAATAAATATGATGAATTGGCAAAACATAATTTTTCCTGGTCGTTCCGTTTTGTCAATGGAAATAATATCTACTGCCGGGTAGAAGAAGAAGTCCATCCGGTAAATGAGTATTTCAAGAAAAAAACGGAAGAAAACGTCTACTGACGATAATAAGATCAACCAAAATACTGGGGGCTGAACGCAAAACCCTTAACAAATAAAAAATCAGTTCAGAAGTGTTTTCTGTTCATTTGCCGATAGTTGCAGACACTTATCCGGCAATGTCATTGAAACTTGCCGGAGAATACAGATTCTGCTCATGCAGTTGGTTTGAGCTATTTAAAGTGTTGCAGCAAGGTAAGCAATCAAACCGTCAGTAATGCACCGAGCCAATCGTGACAAATCTGTTGTGATTGCATACGGGATTTTTGCCAAGCTCCTATGAGAGACTGAATTTCAAGTGTTGTTTGCAAAAAAATCGTAAAAAAGTTGGTAATCAGCAAAAGATGATTCAAAAAGGTGTGCTCTTGTCTTGCTCCTA
>JAZSIZ010000036.1:0-2460 GCA_045534015.1 Victivallaceae bacterium
CGACTTACAACAGAACGTGCCCCAAAAGAAAAACGGGAATTTTACATTCCTCGAGAGATGCGTGAATCAACCCTCTGCGGTTCAGATTTTGAAATTAAACTGCGCAATGAATTGACCCAGAAGGCTATTGCTAAAGAATGTGCTGACTGGATACGGCAAAAGGTAAAGTTTAAATCCAATATTTCCGGCGATATGATGCAGGGATTTGTCAATGTTTCTAACGAACAGAATTGTACTTATCAGCCTTTTGCCGGATTTACAACTGTTGATCTGGGCTGTGAACGCGGAAACAACGCTTTCAATTATGTAGTTAAGCTGGATGCACCTCAAAGTCAAACATTCTTGCAGACTTTTAATTCTCTTTGGAATGATTCTGCAAAAATGCAAGATGTGACCGAGCAGGTCATTGACAATATTTCTGTAGCTTACCGGGAAAACGCCCCGGAGTTCATTTATTTTGTCATGCTTTACAACATTTTCAATGAGTTTCTGGAAGATATTTCCGAAGATGTATTGCCCGATGAGGCGATTGGTTTCAAAAACAGCCTGATCTGGAACAAACTCTATGATTTCCAAAAAGATGCCGTCCTTGCGGTCATCAATAAACTGGAAAAGTACAATGGCTGCATTCTTGCTGACAGCGTTGGTCTGGGTAAGACTTTTTCGGCGTTGGCAGTTATTAAATATTATGAAAAACGCAATAAGAGTGTACTGGTACTTTGCCCGAAGAAACTTGCAAACAACTGGAACACTTTCAAGGGCAATTATGTCAATAATCCGATTGCCGGGGATAGATTGAGTTACGATGTTTTGTACCACACCGACCTCTCACGGAACGGTGGTGTTTCCAACGGCATTGATCTTTATCGGTTGAATTGGGCGAACTACGGTTTGGTGGTAATTGATGAATCTCATAACTTCCGTAATGGCGGAACATTGCTTGAATATGAAGATGATTCCCGCAGAGAAAACCGTTACGTCCGCTTGATGAACAAGGTCATCCGGGATGGCATTCAAACCAAAGTTCTGATGCTCTCTGCAACACCGGTCAATAACCGCTTCAATGACCTTAAAAATCAGATTGCATTGGCGTATGAGGGCAAGCCTGAACTTTGGGATGGCAAACTCAATACCAAACATTCCATCGATGAAATTTTCCGTCAGGCACAAATGGAGTTCAACGCCTGGAGCAAACTTCCGGCAGATGAACGGACGGCAGATGCTCTGCTTGAGCGGCTTGATTTTGATTTCTTTGAACTGTTGGACTCCGTAACCATTGCCCGCTCAAGAAAGCATATTGAAAAATATTACGATACAGCCGCAATCGGTAAATTTCCGACACGCCTGATTCCGGACAGTCCCAGACCATCTTTGACCAACCGTCCGGGAGCAATCAATTACAATGAAATTTACGAACAACTGCAAGCCTTGTCGCTGATGATCTATCTGCCCTCCTGTTTTATTTTTGACAGTGCGAAACCGAAATATGGCATTGAAGAGGATTCCGGCAGCAACCTTTCCCAGCTCGGGCGTGAAAAAGGTATCCATCATCTGATGAGTGTCGGTTTGCTGAAACGGCTGGAAAGTTCCGTCCACTCCTTCCGACTGACATTGGAACGCATAAAAGAGCTCAATGAAAAGACAATTCGCACGATTGACCGCTATGAGCAAGTCAAAGATGCTGACTTGTTTGAGTTTACCGATTTGGCAAATGCTGCGGCTGCCGAGGATGATGAAGATGCAGGCGATCTTTTCTCTGTCGGGCGTAAAGTCAAAATCGACCTTGCGGATATGGATTATGAATCATGGCGGCAGTACCTCCTGAAAGATGTGGAAAATCTTGATTTGCTTATTGAAATGATCAAAGATATCACCCCGGAATATGACAATAAATTGCAGGATCTTCTGAAGCGTATCAGCTGGAAAATCAATAATCCCATCAATCCCGGCAATAGGAAAATCATCATCTTTACGGCGTTTTCGGATACAGCGGAGTACCTTTACAAGCACATCAGTACTTATGTAACTGAAAATCACAATTTGCATACAGCAATGATTACCGGCGATGCTGACGGCAGGTCAACTGTGCCAAAGCTGAAAATGGACATCAATACCGTGCTGACGCTCTTTTCGCCCATTTCAAAAGAAAAGCATCTGTTGTACCCGGACAACAAAGATAATATTGATATTCTGATTGCCACCGACTGTATTTCCGAAGGTCAGAACCTGCAGGACTGCGACTATCTGATCAATTACGACATCCACTGGAACCCGGTGCGGCTGATTCAGCGTTTCGGACGTATTGACCGTATCGGCAGTAAAAATGAAAAGATCCAACTGGTCAACTACTGGCCCGATATGACGCTTGATGATTATATTCAGCTCAAAGACCGGGTGGAAACCCGTATGAAAATTACGGTAATGACAGCGACAGGTGATGATGACCCCATCAATCAGGAT
>JAZSIZ010000007.1:0-3868 GCA_045534015.1 Victivallaceae bacterium
TTCCGGTCGATCATAATATTTCCCGGCTTGATGTCACGATGCAGAATCTGTTGATTATGTGCATAATCCAGTGCCGAAGCGATCTGGGAAATTATGTTGATGATGGTGGTGTGGTCAGGTTGATAATCCTGACAGTAGCGGCGCAATTCAACGCCGTCAATATACTCCATCACCAGAAAATAACCGCCGCTGTACTGGTCAAATTCAAGGGTGTTGTAACTGGCGATGTTGGGGTGGTGAAGATTGTGAACTAACTGGAAATTGCGCTTGATCTCGCCCATTTCCCACTCATTGCCCGCCAGTTCCGGCGGCAAGCCTTTCAACGCCACTTCCACCGCAGAAACTTTATCAAAACAGCGGTAAACGATCCCCATCGCTCCCCGCCCGCAAATCGCGATGATCTCATAACGGTTGGCAATCAGATCGCCTACAGAAAAAATTCCACGTTCACGCCGCAAACGGCGGTTGGGTATGGTGCGCTCCGGATCAAAATTTTCCGGCATTTCCGGATTTATTCTGTGCAATCGCTTCGGCGGCAAAGTCGCATCCAAATCCGGTGCATCCGGTTCCCGCACCCGCTTCGGCGGCATCGTGGCATCAAGATCGTCCATAAGACAAAAAAATCCCCTTATGTGTCAATATCAGTAATAATCAAAATAATATATCACACAAAGGGATAATGTCAACCGGCAAAACTCACTTTTTCTGCAACCGGCTGAAGTTAATCCGGTTGCCGCCGGAAATTCAAAAATCAAGAGATTATTTTACTCTGAAATCATAAAAGCGGTTGATTCCCTCACAGCCGATGATTCCCAGATGGTATTCTTTGGCGGTAAATTCCACTGGCATGGCAACTCCGAATTCTTTGCCGTCACATTTGATGATCATTTGTGGACCTTTTACGGTGTGTTTCAAAGTGACTTCCAGATCGTAAACCGTTTTCGCCTCCGTAAAAAAACGGCATGCCGTCCTGTGCGGGTGGTTTGCCAAGCGGTATGCCTGTGGCATTTTGCATAACTGCATCATACCAGTTTGGCAAGCAGAGCAGTTACGGCAAATTCGGTACGCAGAACCCGGGAACCGAGGGTGACACCGGTGGCACCGGCAAGAGTGAGTTTTTCAACTTCGTAGTCAGAAAATCCACCTTCCGGTCCGATAAGCAGCACAACTTTTTGCCCGGCAAAAGATTCCGGACGCATTTCAGAACGGGGATGACCGAAAATTGCGGCAGCATGCCTGGCGATAATTCCGGGCAATTCATCCTCAACAAACGGTTTGAAGCGGTTCCGGTATTCGATATGCGGATAGATGGTATCTCCGCACTGTTCAAGAGCAAGACGGATCTCCTTATCAACAGCTTCATTCTGAATAACTGAAGCCTGCCAATAGCTTTTTTCCACCTTTTTTGAGTGGATGAACCACAAATCTTTCACGCCCATGGTGATCGCACCGTGGAGAACTTTATGAAAAGTCTGCGGACGCGGAAGCGCACAAACCAGAGTAACAGAAACCGGCGGTGGCGGCGGTGAAGTCAATTCGACCTCAAGCACAGCTTTGCGGTCATCAAATTCAACAACCGTGGCACATCCGGTATTTCCACCGGTCACTCCGGCACGGAATGTTTTTCCGGTTTCCAGCTTGATAATGTCGCGCAGCTGCAAAAAACGCCGGTCGGATATTTCCACCCGACCCGGCGCAACAAAATCTTTTCCGTCTAAAAGCAGAAGATTCACTTTACCGTATAAACCCAGTTTTTACATTTGTATTCACGGGAAACCGCACCATCGTTAAGAGCGGCTTTATCCAGCAGAGAAGCAATCTCCACGGCTCTTTCCGGCAGCTGTGCAAGTTCGGCAAATGCCGCAGCATCACCGGAAAATCCAGCTTTACCGGCAAGGGAGGCAAAAACTTTTCCCTGCAATGCAAGCACATCTTTGGCGGCAAGTTTATAAGCCTGCACACCGGGCTGGTGGAAAGCATTGATATTGATAAATTCAGCATAGACCGCCACTGCCCGCTCGTAAAGGGCAATGATCTGACCGAGTTCATAAACGGTCAGCTGCGGAATACGGATGGTGATGGTCTGGCGTCCTTTGTTACGCAGAGCAGCACTCAAACCTTCAAAAAATCCGTGCAGGTAGTCTCCCATGGAAATACCGTCATTGATCTCCAGCTTTCCGGCATCATGCAGAACTTCGATAAAGGTAGCAAAGAAATCATCCCTGCCGTCATTGAGCTGCTGGATAAAGGCATGCGCATCGGTGCCGCCTTTATTGCCGAAAACGTTGAGTCCCTGATGGACAGTATTGCCGTCAAGATCAAGTTCTTTCCCCAGACTTTCCATAACAAGCTGCTGCAAATAACGGGAAAGCAGCACCAGACGGTCGCTGTAAGGCACGATGACCATATTGCGGTCACCTTTGCCGTTTCCGGCAAGATACCACATCATTGCAAGCATCATCGCCGGATTATTCTCTTTTTCTCTTGTCCACGCATCCATATCACAGGCACCGGCGAGGAATTTTCCGAAGTCGATACCGGTAAGAGCGGCGGGCAGATGACCGACGATGGCGGTTTCACTGGTGCGTCCGCCAATGGATTCAGCCATTTCAAAAATTTCCAGCCAGCTGTTTTTTTCAGCATGCTGATAAAGCGAACTGTCTTTCATTGTGACCGCCACAGCGCAATCGGCAAAATTCAAACCGCGTGAAGCGTAGAATTTTTCCATGGCGATCATATTGTTTTTGGTCTCCTGTGTGCCGCCGGATTTGGAAATGACCAAATGGAGAGTTTTTTCCGGTTCCATGACCTCAAGAAGATCGGTAAAACCGGAAGAATCAGTATTGTCAAGAAAATAGATTTTCAAACCGTGCCGCTTGCTCTTGGGCAATTCGTTCCAGTAAGGACCATTGATGGCAAACTGCATCAACTGCGGTCCGAGAGCCGATCCGCCGATACCATTGACCACAACAGCATCAAATTGACCTTCGGCAATGGTTTTGGCGGCAAAAGCTTCCACGGCGGCGAATTCCGGAGATGACGGATAAGCGATCCGGTCGGTAAAATGGGTTACTTTGCGCTGCTCATCGGGATTTTTGATCTTTCCGGCTTCAATATCGGCGATCCCGGCGCATGCTTTTTCACACGCCGGAGCCATTGCGGCAAGATCTTTATCATCAAATTTCATGCCGGCAAAGTTGATGGAAAATCCGCTTTTGCCGTCTGTGAAAGTGTAATCGTTACTGCGTTTCACCCAATCCATTTTCAATACTCCGGAAAATTATTCTTCGATCTGATCAGCAATGGAGTCGTCGATCACATAGTTGGCAGTGACCTGCTGAACGTCATCGATATCTTCCATACGGTCGATAAGACGGAGGATCTGGCTGGCAACTTTGGCATCGGTGACATTGACGGTCATTTCCGGTTTACGGGTGACTTCAGCAACATCGGTGGCGATACCTTTTTCGGTCAGAGCGTTGGTGATGGGTTCGAAAAATTCGGGATCAGCCCAGATCTCTGCTTCGCCGTCTTCCACGATGATGTCATCGGCACCGGCATCGAGAACCACATCCATAAGTTTTTCTTCATCCGCCCATTCGCCGGTGATGACAAAGTGAGCCTGACGTTTGAAAAGACGGGCAACTGCACCGGAACCGGCCATATTACCGTTGTTGCGTTCAAAAGCCATACGGACTTCACTGATGGAACGGTTGCGGTTATCAGTCAGGCAGTCGATCAGCAGAGCAACCCCGCCGGCAGCATAACCTTCGTACTGAATTTCTTCAAAAGTAACATCGCCGAGTTCCCCCAGGCCTTTCTTGATGGCGCGTTCAATGTTGGCATTCGGCATATTGGCAGCTTTGGC
>JAZSIZ010000121.1:0-2536 GCA_045534015.1 Victivallaceae bacterium
GGTATTATCGGTGTTTACGGCAGAGGTCTGCACGCTTATCAGGCGCACCGTCCGGAAGATGGTTTTGAAATCGTTATGGGGGCAGATCCTTTTGAACCGGCAGCCCGTAATTTCACTATTCCCGGCTTCAAACTTTTTACCGAAAGATTTCCCGGAGCGACACTGGTAAAAGATTATAAAGAATTGCTTGCCAATAAAGAGATAGATACTGTTTTCATCATGAGTCCGGATTACTGCCACGAGGAACAGGCAGTCGCCGCACTGGAAGCAGGTAAAAATGTCTATCTGGAAAAACCCCTTGCCATTACACTGGAAGGGTGCGACCGGATTTTGCGCACCGCTTTCCGCACAAAAAAGAAAATTTTCCTCGGTCACAATATGCGTTATTTCCCGGTGATCCTCAAGATGAAAGAGGTGATTGATTCCGGTATCATCGGCGATATTCAGTGCGGTTGGTGTCGTCACTTTGTCGGTTACGGCGGCGATGCCTATTTCCGTGACTGGCACTCGGAACAGAAAAATACCTGCGGACTTCTGTTGCAGAAAGGTGCGCATGATATTGATGTGATGCACTGGTTGATGGGTTCTGTGACCCGCCGGGTGGTCGGTATGGGTATGTTGAGTATTTATGACAAATGCGCCCGCCGCAGTGAAGATACTCCGGGTGATGCCAAATGGGATGAAAATCAATATCCGCCGCTGACTTTGGGGGGCTTTTCTCCGGTGATCGATGTGGAAGATCACAATATGGTGATGATGCAGCTTGCCAACGGCGCGCAGGCAACCTATATGCAGTGCCATTACTCACCGGATGCTGAACGCAACTACACCTTTATCGGTACGAAAGGCAGAGTGGAAAATATCGGAGACCATGGCAATTGTCAGGTTCAGGTGTGGACTCGCCGCGGCCCGCGTGCCACTCCGGATATTGTTTATAATCTCAAGCCGGTTTCCGGCGGACACGGCGGAGCGGATGGTCCGATCATCGACAACTTCCTCGACTTCATCGCCAACGGCGCAAAGACCAATGCTAATCCGGTTGCCGCCCGTGATGCAGTGGCAGTGGGAGTTTTGGGACACTACTCCATGCGCAACGGCAATATCCCGCAGGATATACCGGAACTTGAACCGGAACTGCTCGAATATTTCGCCAACAATCAGCAGTGATTTGTGTAAAGAGGGGATTTTACAGTGATCAGAGGAAAAGATATTGCAGCGATGGTCGGGGTTTCCCGTCAGGCGGTGACCGCAGTTTTGAATAACAGTCGTCCGAATTGTGTTTCGCCTGAAAAACGGGCAGAGATCCTCAAAATTGCTGCAGAATACAATTATCACCCGAACCATGCTGCCAAGGCATTGAAAACCGGGAAAAGCAATCTTATCGGTGTTGTGATGCCGCAATGGCAGAATCCTTATATTGCCGGGTTGTGTATGGCTCTTCAGCGTGCGCTTGCTGCCAGAAATTATACTCCGTTTTTTACCATTGACAATAATTACAATCCGGTTCCGGGAAATCTTGAGCAGCTGCTTTCTTTGCAAGTTGCCGGATTGATCACAGTGGCATCTTCGCTGTTGCCGGATAATATGGATATCCCGGTGGTGAGTTATTTCGGTGATGATCCGCGTTTTGACAGTCTCTGCCCGAATGTCGAAGAAAAGTTCCGTATTTTACTGGAGTATCTCAAAGAGTGCGGACATAAAAAAATCGGATATATCGGCTGGTCAAATGATTTGCATGCCCGGGAGTTGAATGAAAAAGCGGCATATTACGGTATGGAACTTCAGCCGCGCTGGCAGCTTGGCAAGCCCCATCCGATCAATGCCGATCTGTTTGATCTGCTTCTGGAAGAAAACCGGGGTAAGGATCTGCCGACAGCTCTGATTGTCAACAACGATGATCTGGCTTTGAAATTGATGCTCCGCATCCGGGAGCGCGGTTACCGTATTCCGGAAGATTTCAGTATTATCGGTCACGATAATATTGCGCATTGTGCAATAGCTTTCCCGGCATTGACCAGCATGAGTTCCGGCAGTTACGATGAGATCGCCGGAGCGATGGTGGATCTGTTGATGAAACGGATCAAAGATCCATACCGTCCGAGAGAAAAAGTTTTGCTTAAAAATGAATTGATCAAGCGTGATAGTGTTGCAGTTATAAAAAAATAAGACAGGAGAAAATGTTATGAAAAACTTTTGCAATGGCTGTGTGAAGCGTAATGATTTCACTTTGATCGAATTGCTCGTAAGCAGTGCTATCTCATCATTGTATTTCTTTACACGCCAATCTGCATGTGAGACAAAACAAAAAGTTCCGCTTTTCTTTGAAAGAGAAAGGGGGCGCGGGGGAAAGGGAAAACTTTTTTTTCCCGTGAAAAGAAATTATTCCCTGACCACCGCACACTCATTTACCTTGATAGAATTGCTGGTTGTTATCGCTATAATCGCCATTCTGGCGGCGATTTTGCTCCCGGCACTCAATTCAGCCCGGGAAAGAGGGCGTGTGGCATCTTGTGTCAATTTGGAAAAACAGCTTGCT
>JAZSIZ010000119.1:0-19033 GCA_045534015.1 Victivallaceae bacterium
TTGAGAAATGTCCAGGCCAAAGTAGATTTTTTCCGGTTTTTGTGATACATTATTCATGGTTTGTCCTCCTGATTTTTGAAGCGCACTATGCGACTTCGTTGTTCTTGGATTAACATAAATCCGTTTTTATCAAGAGGCAAACCACTTTTTGTTTTCAGACAAAAAATGAGAGACCTCTTGTGTCTCTCATAATATCTTTTTCTTGATTGAACTGCAACAACAACAGCAGCACAACACATCGAAACCGGCAAAGCAGACGGGATCAGATGAAACTTTTGAGGAAACGGATATTCAATTGTATATCAGCTTTATGCTTAAGCATTTCCTTCAACAGTGCAGCATGGATCTCATTTTCAGTCATCCCGTAGCGGTGCGGAATGAGCAGGTGGAAAGATAATTTTTCCACTTCGCCCTGCAGATTTTTTTCCAGCCTGAAGTCATAAAGTTTGAATTCACTGTCAAACATGGAAACCGCATTTTCCATCCGGCTGCGCCAGAAGATCACTTCCGGATTATCCCTGTTGTAAGGGTCCCCGTGCAAAAGCAGATGTACCGGCAGTTTACGACCAACGGCAACTTCAGCATTTTCCAGAATATCATGCGCCGAGAACCGGTCGCCGTCACAGGAAATTTCTGCATGAGCGGTCACATAGTAGGAATTTTCCCCGTAATTGTGGATCATTATGTCGTGTACACCATCTATCCCCGGACAGGCAAGGATAGTTTCTCTGACCTTTTCCACCAGCGAATGATCCGGCGGTTCGCCCAGCAATTTGCTCACAGTATCTTTCAAAACTCCGCCGCCTGCCCAGAGAATAAGCAGTGCCACTAAAATACCTGCCGCACCATCCACCGGGAAAGTTGTGTAACGGGAAAGTATCAGTGAAGCAACCACTACCAGAGTTCCCAGACAGTCACTCAAACTGTCATAAGCCGCCGCTTTGATCACCTCGGAATTGATCAAATTACCAACTTTACGGAAAAAGAAAAACATCCAGCATTTGATCAGAATGGTCGCTGCGAAAATGATCACGGTAATATTTTCTGCGGCAATTTCCGCCGGATGAAAAAGGGCAATCACAGAATCTTTTAGAAAACTTACTCCCAACCCCACAATAAGCAGCGCAACAACCAGAGCGGCAACATATTCAGTTCTGCCGTGCCCGAAAGGGTGTTCCGCATCCGGCGGCTGACTGGAAAGACGGAATCCGGCAACGGTGATTATTCCGGAACCGGCATCGGAAAGATTGTTGACCGCATCTGCCGCCACAGCAATACTGCCGGAAATAAATGCCAGAGTCAACTTTATTGCAACCAGCAGGATATTGCATACGATACCGGTTATACCGCTGACAATACCGCAGCGTATCCTGGCTTCCGGAGTGAGTGTTGTCCCGAATCCGGGAACGGATAATTTCAGAATGGCAGAAGTTATCATCTTATTATGTTTTCCTCTATTTTATATTTCTGCTCCACTGAATTTGCAAATTTCAAGTTATTGTCTCAATTTTTGTAAAAATCTTTACTGCGGTGGCGGCTTGCGGGTAATCTCGCGCCTTGCTCCTGCGCCGCAACAGTCGAGTACATAGTACACTCCTGTTGCGTACTCGTCGCAAAACCCGACCTTCCTCCGCAATCCATCCACCGGTTGGAGCAGACCCGTGCAGACCTGGTTGAAAAATCACAACTTCTGTGATATATTTTACACATCACAGAAATGTTCATTTATCCCCCTATGCCTGAATTTCACAAAATTCGTAACATTACCTAAAAATTTCTTATTAAAGAGGCAATTTCAAAAGTAATTCAAAAAGCGATTGAAAAATCAGCGTTGATGAGATGAAAGCGGTAGTTTGATCCGGCGTCGCCTGTCAGCTATGCCGTGACAAGGCGTGGCTATTGAATAAATAACCACCGAAAACGCCCCATTTGCAGATCGCGACGATGAATTTCAAGAATTTTTGAGGACTTTTTAAATTACCTCTAAAATCAAAAAATCCCGCCGCCGCATTCAGCAACGGCGGGAACAAACGGAATTTTTTCAATCCAATTCATCCTTCATATCTGCAAGACATTTTTCAATACGCGCTTTAGCGGTATCAGTCAGCAAATCCATCTCCTGTGCCAATGTGAGCGGACTGGAAATCAGACCAAGCTTCTGCAATGCATATTTCTGACCGTTCCAGCAATTTTCAATATCCAATCCATAAACACCATGGAAAACACGAATCAGATTATTTTGAGCCGCAACAGCCGCTTTGACATCCCCATTATCCACACAGAGTGCAAGTTTTTTCATCATTTTGGAACAGAGCGCACCCATGCCGCAGATCATACCATCATATCCGGCAAAAAGAGCTTCGTCAGCCGCCCACTCCTGCCCTTCAAAGAAAAGCGTTTTAAATCCCTGTTCTTCACGCATCAAAAGCATTTCACGGCGAAGCCACATGTTGGAAGATGAGTTTTTGATCCCCTTCAAATTGGGATGTTTCATCATTTCAGCAAATTGCTTCAATGTGAAATTGATCCCGTTGTTGGGCGGACAGTGATAAAGATAGACCGGACGATCGGCAGCATCCAGAACTTTCAATGTCGATCTCACCGGATCCAGCGCAGAGGTCTTTGCCGGAGGCATAAAAACAAAGGCATCAAAATCATATTTTTTATAGCTTTCCATTATCTCCAGCGAGCGGTAGACACTGGTTCCGTTGATCCCCACCAGCAGCTGCATACGTTTGCCGATGATGTCAGATGCCAGCTCGACAGTTTCCTCTTTGAATGCATCGGAAAAACTTCCCCATTCCCCCATCGAACCGAAAAGAAAAACCCCATCCAATCCATGCCTGATATTGCGGTTCAAAATATTTTTCAAACCTTCTTTATCCAGAGTCCGGTTTTCCAGAAGTGGAGTAACTGTTGCACTGATTACCTGTTTTGACATTTTTACTTCCCTTTTATAAATTATTACTGCTGCTTAAAATATTTATCGCTTCTTCTGCAATCGCCAGAGACTGCAATGCCTGTTCACCGTTGACCATAACAGCTCTTCCCATCCTGATCGCCTGAATCATATTTTCATGTTCACAAGCAAATAAAGAATCTCTTTCACAGGGGAATGAAAACACTTGCGACTCCTCGCTGTTACTGTCAAAAACCGTTACAGTATTGACTTCCATGTCGTAAACCAGCGTCTGTTTGTCACCGTAGATGTCAATGATCCGCCGCTGCGGATGCTGAACATAGTCGAAATGAATCGACACCACTGCCCCCGTGCGATATTCCAGCAGCATGGCAACCAGTGACGGCAGCGAAGGAATCTCTTTGCAGGCAATGGAATTACCTTTGCAATCCACATTTGCCACCGGACCGAATATGGAGTGCAGCATATCCAGTTCATGAGTGAAATCAACCAGAATGATACCGAAACAATGACTGCGGAAATCGCTTTTTGCACACATTAAAGTTTTGTAGCTGCCGACCACGGAACGCCCGCCGACCAGATTACCCATTTCACCGGATCGGACTTTTTCCTGAATAAACTTGAAAGCCGGCCGGAACCTCTCTGTGTAACCTACTGCCAGAATACGATCTGCACGTTTGGCAGCAGCAACGATACGCTCACCTGATTCAATCGTATGAGCAATGGGTTTTTCACAGAGAACATGCGCTCCTGCATCGAAAGCCTCTGTTGCAAATTTTTCATGCAACTCATTAGGCGTGCAAACAACAACCAGTTCCGGACCGGCAGCCAGAGCCTTTGAATAGTCATCAAAAAACTGAATATCCGGACTTATCTCCTTTATCTGTTTTTCAACTCCGGAATTGGCATCACATGCCAGCAGCCGGCAATCTGCCCGCAGAGCAAGACATCTTAAATGACGCAAGCCGATTGAGCCGCATCCTGCAACTAAAATTTTCATCTTTTCCATATTGTTCACTTAAAACGGCTGAAACCGCCATCCACATATAAATTGTGCCCCGTAATATATCCGGCAGCATCAGAACACAGAAATACAACTGCTCCTTTCAAATCGATTCCGTCACGCCCCATTCTGCCGAGCATTGCTCTTTCTGAATAAGCCCGGATAAACGGTTCCGGCTGACCACGCTCAAATCCGCCGGGGGAAACTGCATTTACCCGGATACCGTGTT
Source organism: Victivallaceae bacterium (assembly GCA_045534015.1). Lineage (GTDB taxonomy): Bacteria > Verrucomicrobiota > Lentisphaeria > Victivallales > Victivallaceae > UBA1784. Next base: position 4,153 of record JAZSIZ010000119.1, read on the forward strand.
TCCCGAGAACCGCCGCAGAATCATAGGTCAAACCGATAACACCGGCTTTAGCGGTAGTATACGGAATCGGATTCGGTGTCATCGGCAGATCCTGATAAACCCGGCGGTCACGTCCCAGCAACGAGGTCACCGAGGCAATATTCACCACTGCACCATAGCCGTGAGGTATCATCATTTTTGCATATTCTTTGAGGCACAGAAATGTGCCGGTCAAATTGGCTTTCAGATAAAAATCCCATACAGACAACGGCTCATCCACCAAAGCTCCGGTAGTTCCTTTACCGTGACCACCGGCATTATTCACCAGAGCATCGATTCTGCCGAATTCATCTGCAGCAATTTTAAATGCTCTTTTTATGGATTCTTCTTCCGTAACATCCATTCCGATTCCGATCGCCTTTACTCCGAATTGACTTTTCAATTCCTCTGCCCGGTGCTGTGCTTTTATTTCATCCCGGGAGGTAACAACCAGATTTGCGCCGAATTCGGCAAAGCCGTCGGAAATTTCTTTGCCGAAATTCTGGCATCCGCCGGTTACCATAACACACTTGCCGTGAAAATCCAGCAAGTCGGACAAATTTTTATTTTTCATTGTTATGCTCTTTTCTGAATTTGATATTATTCAGTACTCAAATGATGGAACTTCCATCAAATCCTTTACTTTGCCATCGGGAGCGACAGAAAAGTGGTCAATCGGTTTGAGAGTTTGTCCGTCGAATGCCTGGAATACGAGGGCATCCGCAGTTGCTTCCATGATAGCATAGCAATATTCTACTCCGCCATTGCCACGGGCATCTAAAATCACCGAGGTATAGGGCAGATCTTTGTTGGGCTTGCCGCTGGGATTATCCCCGACACGGCTGCAATTGACTTTGAACAACGGACTGCCGGCATCTGACCGGACATAACGGTGGCGATGACCGGAAACCATAAGATGGATGCGTTTTGCAGGATCGGTCGACTTCAACAATTCTCCCCCCATTTTGTTCCAAACCAGTTCTTCGATTTTTTCATCGATGCAGGAGTTGGAAATATGAACCAGTACCACGCGGAAAGTCGCAGTTTTGCAGGCTTCGGTTTCCAGTTCTTTTGCGATCCACTCTTTCTGCCGGGGATAGACTTTATCAGCCTGATAATCGGAATCAAAGTCCGCACTGTCCAATACCATATACCAGACCGGACCAATGCGGAAACTCTGCCATGTGCGATCTCCGCCGTCGGAATCACGGAATACCTTGAACCAATTGTCAGTACTGGTTCCTCTGCCCCGACACTCGTGATTTCCGCGCGCTGCCACAATGGGCCAACGTCCATCGGCTGCTTTGGCGGCATCCGTCAGGAAACCATCAAAAATCGCGACAAAGCTGTTCGGATCCATCCGGTTGCCGATCTGATCCCCCAACAGGACAAAAAGATCGCAATTGGCTTTGATTCCTTTGCCCATCATAAATTTCAGCATACTGGAACGGTGATGAATGTCTGAATTGAAAAAGACCTTATGCTGTTTACGCGTGGAATCAAATGTTTTGAAAATACGGGTTTCAGAAACAGCACCGTCAGAAGCAATAATCCGGTATTCATAGGAGTTACCGGGTTTCAACTCTTTAAGATTTGCCTGAAAAATTTTATTTCCCTCCAGTTCGGCGGGATCTGCAGTCTGCTTGCTCCATACGCCGTCATCGATCACATTACGGTATTCGACGGCAAATGTCCGGGTGTCGCTTGACGGCATTACAAAGCTGACACTGAAAGTCGTCGCTCCAGGATTTGACAACCATGGAGTTTGCGAAGTAACCAATTTTTCCGCCGATAGCGCACTTGATATAAAACAGAAAACAAATAATAACAGTTGGATTTTTTTCATTTTTCTACCTCTTTCTTTTGTTATTTTATATTATTTTCATAAGCAGTTAAAAATCTGCTTTCAAATAATGAACTCCGTAAAGATCTGCCGCTTCTGCACTCAAAGGCGGTTTCCCTTCGTTGCCGACCACATGTGTCCGATCAAACGCTCTGAATGAGAGCATCTCTTTGCCGGGAGCATATTCAAGATATCTTCCCATATCAAGAAACGGTTCCGGCCAGGGCAGAGCCTGCTGTACAGCATCGGCAATGATCTGCGGTTCACCCAAATGCAGATCCGGAAATATCTGATATTCATACAGCGGGTTGCGCTCATGGTGATAAGGCGACAAGGATGAATCATTCATAAACAATCGCATCAATCCGTCTGAACGTACACTCAACGTTCTCGGAGCTGAACTTCCTTTGTATCTGTATACCCGGTTGATACCGGCACCGAATGGATCGCTGACTTTCGCCAGTATAATATCACCGCCGCCGAGAAACTGCCGCACGGAAATCAGAAAATCTCCGCTGCCATCCGGCATCCGGGCGATACTCACTTCCCCCAGAGTGTCATTTCCGTCACGCCACCGTCTGCCGGTCTGCACCCACTGATAACGGCGGGTTTCCCGATTGAATGCATACCGGATGGGAACAACGGTTCCATGACCGCCGATCATATATGGATCATCATACGCGGTAATGGTCACATATTCCAGAAATTCCGTTCCATCATCATTCAGGGGAACCGGGGGTTCAAGAGCATGATTAAGCGAGAATCCGGGGCCGAATTCACAGAATGCATCCGGAGAATCCTCCCATCCTGCTTGAGTGAGCAAATGCGGTTCTTCCACGATCTTCCAGTCATCGTTCTGCCCATCATATTCCAGTTGAAGCATACCGAGCCGCAATGAGCGTGACATCAGCATGGAACCGTGTTGTTTGCGCCAGAAATATGAACCCGGATTCTGCAAAACACCATTGACCCATTTCTGGGCATGCTGGTAATATGTTACCGCAAAAACGCCGGTCTTCTGCGAACCGAAAAGATGAGCCTGACCGGCACACCGGAAATATTCTTCGCCATCTCCCAGCGGGTAATAACCGGTATCATCTCCGCCGGGGACAATAACCCGTCCTTTTAAGACCTGACCATCCGGAGTATCTTTCCGTAATTCTCCATAGATTCCGCAATTGGCATCGTGACCGCGTCCATCGACCATGCTGTACAGACAAAGCCAGCGTCCCGGAGCGATTTCCACCGGTCCGGCCGGTTGCACGCAGACAGCTCCGGATGGCTGTTGACCATGAATCAACGGGCCGCAGTATTTCCAGGCAGAAAGCATCGGTCACTTCTCCATATACCGGGGGATGATATTCAACCGTTTCAACTCAATAACACCGCAGCCGTGCGGCTGAATAGTAAATTGAACCATTCCCTCTTTGCGGCGGCTTAAAGTAATATCTTCTTTGCCGGTCACCAGTTTTCCGGTGAAATTTCTGCTGCTGTTGGCATGGTTGACATCTGCATTCAAGGCAATTCCGGTCACGGCAAAAGGCAAAGGATTATGTACGATCAGATAATATTTGCCATAATAATCAAGAATCCGGTGGCGGATGCTGCCGGGACCTCTGATCCCGGGGGCAGTCCAGTTGATAAAAACTTCCCGGGATGGACGACCGTCGCACAATATGTCATTAAGTGATTTGAATTCAGCAACGATTTCCCGGAGCATATTCAACTGCTGACGGGATTGTTCCGCTGTGAGAGCGACCTCTTTGCGTCTGCCGTTTTCTGATGTGTACGTCGTTTTCAAGGCATCCCATGTGTAAAAAAGGAGTCCTTTGGCTCCGGCGATGACCGCTGTGTAGCACTGCGCCCGCAGATCGCGTTTTTCCAAAAGATCCTGCGGCTGAAGAGAAAAGTAGCTTGGCTGATACAATTGCGGCATATACCAGAGCGATTTGGATTTCCACGCTTTGCAGGCAAGATCAAGATAATCAGACATGGTATTATCTGTATGATAGAATGATTCAGCATTCTCCTTTGTTCCCTGAAGCAGATATCTGTCATAGATCATTACATCTGCGGAGTTGAGATATCCGGGCAGCCACCTGATATCACAACTGATGGAAAACACCAGTTTTTCCGGCATATAACCTTTGACCACTTCATAAGCAGCTTCAGCCACCTCGGTCTGTTTTGCCTCCGGTTCATCGCTGATGATCCAGCCGATCACCCGGTCTTTGCTGCCGAAAGCTTCCAGAGCCTCCGGCACAGAACGTTCACTCTGATCTTTGGTGTGTTTCAAAAAATTGGCAATAACAGCATCCTCCCTGACGGTCAAATCAATTCCATCCTGAACGCCGTGAAAGTGAAGATAGCAGTCGCCGCCGATGATCCACATGCCCTTTGCAGCAGAATAGTCATATTGGGCAGAATCCCACTCGCCGGACCCCATCACCAGATTAAAGCCGACACTTGCACCCTCTTTTACATCCGCAAGACTCTCTGCCCGGTAACCGACCGGAAATACCGGTTTTCCATTTACCAGCAAGGTACCGTCACCGCGAATCATCGCCTTTTCTGCAAACAGAGAAAACGATGCCAGCAGTATAAAAATCGACAAAATTTTTTTCATTCAGTAAAACTCCTTAAAATGTACAGGTGTTGATCAATTATTCAACGTTCTTTATTTTCATCCCAATAATGACTCTCAATAATGTCATATTCAGATTGACTTTTGCCGGACATCCACTCCACATGTCCATCAAGAAAAGATAAATTGGTTCCCTGATTGTGTACGATTCTATTCAAATAGTGAGCAATTGAGTATGTTGTACCTGATTCCGACCCCATGGCAATGAATTTTTCACTGGCAGATTTGGCCTTTCCCTCAAACATCAATATCCATTTGGAATACTGCCGTACAGATGACGGGGTCGTTCTGTTGGTGACAACAGATGCCAGACCATAATCCCACCATGTGGATCTGTTGCCGAAGTATCCGGTATCCACTTCTGCAATATTGCTCGGGCAATCCGTAACATTGCCCGGTTTGTAACAACCGTTTTCATTGCTCGTATATCCCAAATACGGTCCGGCAAAATACTGACCTTTAGGAAACCAGTAGGTATAATCCCCCTTGGGGCCCTGCCGCCATAAAAGCCAGCTGTTGTCATTGTTGTCAGAATACATTTGAGCTTTGAGTGCCAATTGCTTCATATTGTTTGTACAGCTGGCACTGCGCCCGCGCTCACGCGCACTGTTCAACGCCGGAAGCAATATCGCCGCCAGAATGGCGATGATCGCAATAACCACCAGCAGTTCGATCAAAGTGAATGCGCTCTTGGGAAGAGGGGAAAAACTTCTTTTCACGGGAAAAGAGGTTTTTCCCCTCTCCCCAAACCCCACTCCCTTTTTCAAGAAAAGCGGAATTCTTTGTGATGGTATATCCGAGCCCCAGCGAAGCGACTCGTCACGGCGTAGTGAAACGGAGACGGAAGGGCGAGTTTTTTCGCAACCCGCCGAGCGGGCGGGAAAAAAGTTTTCCCTTTCCCCCGCGCCCCCTTTCTCTTTCTAAAAAAGCGGAATTCTTTGTTGAGTTGCAACCGCACTTTTTTGTGCAAAAAAATGCCATGATGAGATAACAGTACTTACGAGTAATTCTATCAGGGTAAATGATTTGTGATGTTTCATCCGGAAATTCTCCTTTTTTTTGATTGTTCGGGAAAAGTTATGATTTTTTCATTCGGGATGTAACTGCGTGATAAACAGTGTGATTTTTTATTGGTCCCCCCTTTTGTTTTTTGTATTGATGAGTACCGGTCATTCTCCTTTGATCAACGGCAATAATTTTATTTGTGAAGAATTCTGCAGATTTTGCAGCATATCCACGGCGTGATGTCCAATTGCCAGACTCTGCTTCCTGAACCATACTGTCCGCTCCCCGGGAATCGGCCAAATTTCCCCTGTTTCCACAACTCCGCCGATATAATATTTGGCAAGATCCTGTGCAGATATTGCCAAACGCAATTCATAAGCAACGGCAGTCGAGCTGCTGGCATCAGCTAAAAGAATGCCTTCACTGCCCGATTTTAAAATTGCGGCAGCTTTCTGTTCTGCTGAATGAAATTCTGCCAAATCAACCTGCTTTAATGTAACATTTGCCGTTTTCAAGGCATTGCGTATACCAGCCAGCCGTTTTGCATACACCCGGTTGCCAATTTTTCCGGCAACGGTAATTGATTTAACTCCGTCTGCCAGCATATTCTCTGTCATTTCCTGGAAAGCATGCATGTTTTCCTCGCCCACAAAAGAAGCCCGGCATCCCGGGATCGCCACATCTGCGACCACCAGACGGATTCCCCGGTTTTCCAACCGTTGTGCAAAATTGATAAATTCCACATCATCGACATCATCAGAGCTGGGCTGAATAATGGCAGATCCGATCTGATTATCCTCCAGAATCCTTTCCAATTTCTGGAAACCGATCCCCGCCCATGTCAGAAGCAGCAAACCTTTCCGGTTCTCTAACAACCGCTCCTGAACACCGCGGATAATATCATTACTGCTCCGGCTCATCGGGTAACTCAACAGAAGTGCTGTTACTGAACGTTTTTTAGGCGGCGCAGAAACAAATATTCCTGATTTAGCCTTGCGGCATAAACGTCCTGCTTCCTCCAATTCGCCAATTGCACGCAAAATGGTACTCTGGCAGACTCCGTATTCAGTCATGAGTTCCCGGACAGTAGGAAATGCCATTCCCGGTTCCAAACGATCCAGCAACATTTCCAATTCCTGCTGTATTTTCTGATATTTCAGCATTTTCAAAACCATTTCTTTTTTTCTGTATTTATTTTGTATTTATTTTTACAACATATTGTATTTATAGTATATCACAGCAAAATAAAATTGCAACAGCCATTGCGTTTTTTTTTCAAAAATTTCCGGATCCAGACGGTTCATCGTTTCTTCAAGCGGGGATTTTGCCACAGCTTCCATACCGGAATGATAAAACTGTTTACACCCGGCAAGCAGAGCATTTTCAGTTTTGCGTAAAGGATCCTTGCAGGGAATTTGAGCAAACCACAGGGGTAAAAAATTATTTCCATGCGGTGAAACACCTGCAGTACCGGTCTTTACAGACTTTTTTACAATTTTTTCCCAACGGTATCGCAGATAAAGTTGAAAAGTTGAGAATATATGCTATAGTAATACACCGTTTGGGATTTTGCGGATAACTTCGGAGGATTCAGGCTTTTTAAATGTATCAGCGATCCCGAAATTTTCAATCTCATCCGGAAATTTTCACCGGACAGTCGTGATCCGGGCGTGAGATTGTCAAAGTTGAAAATATATGATACAGTAACAGATGATCCTGGACTTCGTTTCAAATGCTGCTGATCCGTCAGTTTTCATTGTGCGGCAACACCAGGTGAATTCAGGTGGATCCGGATCTTTTCCGGATCTCAATGATCTTGCAAAGGAGAAACAGCAGAATGAACCGGAAAGCTGAAATTCTTTATAAAATGGGCGAATTCCTTGCCGGCGGCATGTATGAACGCGAGGGGGATTCCATAGAAGAACGTTATGCTTTGGGGATCCGCCGTTATTTTGAACACGCCATCCCCCCGCCTGATACCGGAATACTGTACCCGGCACCGGAACATGACATATGGCATTTGAATGGAAAATATGTCCGCTGGCATTATGCATTCGGCTTCAACATAGATGGCGGGGGGTTGTATGAAGCCGGTAAAAAAATGCTGACCGATCCTTTTGAACTTCATCTGCTTGGTTATATCATTGAAGAATTGAATTTTCTGCGTTCATACCGTATATCCCCCGCACATGGTGTCGGCGGCAAAGGATGGACTCACGCGGTTCTCAATTATCCCCGGATGCTCAAAGAAGGTCTATCCGGTTATATCACCCGGGTCAACCGGATGCCGGATGGTTCATTGAAAAATGCCCTGCAGAATACGCTTGCCGGAATTACAGATTTTCTCAACCGTTCTCCCGGAAATATACGGGATGAAGTTATGGCTCCGGCAAAAGATTTCCGCCACGCAATGCGGAGTTTCAATTTCTTTTTTGCTCTGGACAGTTACGATTCTGCCGGCAGGTTCGATGATTACATGGGGGCATACTACCGGGGAGAGACCGAAGCTCCCGAACTGCTCCGGGAACTTTTCCGGGCAGTGGAACTGCATGACGGGTGGCATTTGCTTTATACCGTAAAATATCCGGAATTCACCCTGATTTGTCTGCAGAATCAGCATTTTCTCCGCCCCAACAGCGGTCTGCTGGTTCGTCCGGATATGCCGCAGGAAATTTGGGATGCGGTTTTTGACCTCTGGGAAAAAGGATATACCAACCCCAGTCTGTACAATGAAAAAGCATACTTGAAAAGCCTTGAGTATTACGGCAGCAGCTGGGCAGATGCCGCAGTTGACGGACTTGCTTTCGGCGGCTGTACAGAGTGCATGATCGGCGGCTGCAGCAACGTGGGATCTGTTGACGGCGGGATAAATCTTCTGGAACTGCTGTTAAGAGATGGTGAAGCCGGATTCTACGAGAGTATCCGCAAAGAGGTGGAAGCGGCGGCATGGGAGATCCGTCAGCAGAGCAGCCATTCTGCCAGATACCGCCCGCATCTGATACGCACGCTGTTTGTGGATGACTGTATTGACCGGAATCTGGAATACAATGCCGGCGGTGCCCGCTTCAACGGCAGCGTATTCAATGTGGCAGGTCTGGTCGATGCCGCCAATACTCTGGCTGCATTGCGGGGAATCGATGCCAGATTCGGCAATGATGATGATGCGGTGGATAAGATTGCCGGAGAGCTGGCAGAGTATACATTCGGACTGATCCGTCAGCAGAATGGTCGCGGCGACGGTGCAGTTTTTCCGGCAGTGATATTGTTGACATATTTTGTGAATGCCGGAATGCGGTGCGATGCCACTCCAGACGGCCGTGCAGCAGGGGAACCTTTGGCAGATTCCATCGGGCCGGCAGCAGGAACAGACCGCAACGGAGTGACCGCCATGCTCAATTCCGTCACGAAACTGCCTTTGGAACTGGCAGTCGGGACTCCGGTATTGAATGTGCGCCTGCAGAAATCGCTTTTCCGGGACAGCCGGATGCTGATCAGAACTCTGATCGGGGTATATTTCCAAAAGGGCGGTATGCAAATGCAATTATCGGTAATAGATAAGGAAACTCTGCGTAAAGCCTATGAAAATCCGGAGAAATATCCGGGGCTGATGGTTCGTATCGGCGGTTTCAGTGCTTATTTCTGTTCGCTTACCCGGGAGCATCAGTACAATATACTCCAGCGTACCGAACATGTGATCAATACCACCGGCTGAACCAGTGGTATGCTCTGTGCCTGAAGGCATTTTTTCCGGCATCCCGATCCGGCTCTGAATGAAATTTTCATCAAGTTGATGCCGGGGATATTCGGCTGTTGCATTTTCAACGGGTGTGTGATAAACTGCCAGCAGCATCTTTTCTCATTTTCACCACTTGTTATCACATCGAATTTGACTGGCATGTCTGACTGCGATGTAGTTGTAAAGTACTCTTTCACAAACTTTTTCCAAAAATTTTCCAGCGCAGACAATTCCGGAAAACAGACCGCTGATATACAAAATTACAAAAAAAATGCAAAATAGTTTGCATAGCCTCTTGACAATCTCAAATTATGGCATTATACTATATGCAAAGTAGTTTGCATAGGAATAATTTTTCCATGATCAAAAGCAAAAAAGTCACCTTGAAAGAAATCGCCGCTGCCGTCAATCTGGCGACGCCGACTGTTTCCCAGATACTCAACGGCAGGAAAAACTTCTGTTCTGAAGAGCAATGCCGCAAAGTCCGGGAGACCGCTCAAAAGATGGGGTACATCACCAATATCGGCTACCGGATAATGACCGGTATGGAAACTCACACCGTCGGCATCATGGTCGCCAGCAGTACCCAGATGCAGGAAACTCACACCCGGGAACTCGTTCTGGAATTGACCGCCAAGCTGAGCGATCAGGGGTGGGCAGCATTCTGCAATGTCCTGCCGCTGGATGATGAAAAATCGGTTGCCAAGATCCGGGAATTTCTCGGCAGGGGTGTGGAAAAATTCATCTTCATCGGTTTGCCATTCGGTTATGAGGAAATTTTTTCTCTGCTGAAAAAGAATAATATCCCGTTTATCGGCAACCGTGAATCAATGCCCTGCTTCTGCCGTGCCGATTCAGCGGAGGCCCGTTATAAACTTTTCGCCCACGTCAAAGAAAAAAGCCAAAACAACTTCCGGATATTCTGGTGGAAAGAAGAAGCGGCTATAACCTTTGCCCTGTGGGCTAAACTTTTACCCGATTTCAAAAAACTGCTCATCGAATTGCAATATTCCGCCAATGACTACCATGCCGATACCTTTGCCATCGGTTATGAGGCAATAAAAAATCTGTTGACTCAAGATCCGGAAATCAAAGGGGCAATTTTCCCGAATGATGCTTACGCTCTGGGTGCGGCGCAATGGCTTTTGGAAAATAAAATTGAAAATTTCACTCTGGCGGGCTTCAATGGTGATCGTCCGCTGCTGCGCTTCCCCTATCCGGTAAGCACCGGTATCCAGCCGGTTTTCCAGTTGGCAGATGAAATGGCAGATTTTATAAAAACCGATACGGTACGGCAGAAATGGCTGCCGGTGGAATTGATCCTGCGTTGAAATATTCACCACAAAAAAGAAAGGGCTTCGTTATGAAACAAAAAATGCGTCACCAACAAAACTTCACCCTGATCGAATTGCTGGTGGTTACAGCAAAACAACACTGCCAAAATTTTGGAAAAAAATTGGCGGAGAAGTATTCTTTACCCCAACGCGTTGGGGTAAAGCACATGTGCTTTACCTTGATCGAACTTCTCGTGGTTATTGCCATTATCGCCATTCTGGCGGCGATCCTGCTTCCCGCACTCAATGCCGCCAGAGAACGGGGCAGAATGGCAAGCTGTATCAACAATCTCAAGCAATTCGGTACCGCAATCCAGCAATACGCCTCGGATAATGACGACCGGATCCCGGATTTCGTCTGCGGTTACACTGACCCGGAAACTCAACCATGGAGCCACTTCTACAACCGCATGGATCACTGGGTCGGCTTGGGTAAACTCTATATCGGTTCAGGGAAAGTGGATGCCAAATCAAAAGGCAACGGCTATATCGCCGATCAGAATGTTTTCAGTTGTCCATCAGATAATTATGTGGATACGAACAACTACACCTGGGGACATTCTGACAACGTCCGTGGCAGTTATACTTTGCTCAATCCGCCGACCTTCGCCAAAGCAGGATATATCAAGGAGTATAAAACGGAATCCCGCAAAGCGACCAATTTCTCTTCCGGCATGATCACCGCCATGTCGCAAGATAATATGCCGATGGTTTTCGACCGCATTCCGGGATCAAATGTCTCCTATCTGACCAGCGGCTACTCCGCCCATGTCAAAGACAAAGCTGCCGATTTCAACATCTGTTTTTCCGATGGCCATGTGGAAACCAATGACATCACCGAAAGTGACATGACCACATTGGGCAACACCACCCACGTCCTGCTGACCAAGTGGCGCGGAATAAGTGATTGATATAAACACCTGAACACTATAACACGGAGAAAACTATGCACAAAATTTTCGTTTGCTGTGCAGCATTTTTGAGTGCTGCCATCTTTGCCGCAGTACCGGCGGAAGTAAAAGTAAGTTCATTTGATCCGGGCAAAGATGATGCCACCGCCGCATTTGAGGCGGCGATCGCCACCGGAGCGAAAAAAGTGATCGTCGATGATCCGGGATTTCCCTACATCATCCGCCCGGTATTTCTGCGTTCCGATCTGGAAATAGTCTTTCAGAATAATGTGCTGGTGCGTGCCAAAAAAGGGGAATTCCGCGGCAGACCGGATAGTCTTTTCAAAGCACGGGATGCCAAAAATCTCATCATCCGGGGCGAAGGCAATGCCACGCTGGAAATGAATAAAAGCGATTATCAGAACGCCAAAGAATACGCATGGTCAGAGTGGCGCATGTGTGTATCAGTTTCCGGATGCGAAAATGTGGTCATCCGGGACATTACCATGAAAAGTTCCGGCGGCGACGGCATCTATGTTGGTGCGACCACCAAACTTGCCGGATGCAGAAATGTCTTGATCGACAATGTGATTTGCGACAATCACCACCGGCAGGGCATCAGCGTTATCAGTGCGGATGGTCTTGTCATCCGCAACAGCAAATTCATCAATACTTCCGGAACACCTCCTGCTTGCGGTGTCGATTTTGAACCCAATCATGCTTACAACTTCCTCACCAATATCCTCGTGGAAAACTGCGACTTTTCCGGCAACTCTTCCAGCGGTATTCTCTTTCATCTGCTGCAGCTGAAAAAAGATGTGACCAAACCGGTTTCCATCACCGTCAAAAACTGCACCGCCAACAACAACGGCAACAAAGCTCTTACCGTCAATATCGGTGATGTTTCAGGAGAAATCGTGGTTGACAACTGCAATTTTTCCGGCAACAACGCTTCCGTCGGCATCAAAAGTATGCTCGGCAATCTGAAACTCATTGTCAAAAACTCTGTTTTCAAAGACAAAAACGGCGTCATCAGCATCCTTGCCGACAAACCTTATGACAGCGGCAATATCTTCTTTGAAAATGTGAAACTTTTCACCAGCTCCGCCGCTCCGGTCAGCTTTGAGTGCATGGAAGGTTTCGGTATTACCAACTGCGATTTCAATTTCGTTTACGGCAAAGATGAAAAATCAATGAAAAAATTTGATTCCGCAGCTTTTCTCAAAAAGAATGCTCCCGACCCTGCCAAACGGAAAAATATTCAAACCATCGCAGTTCAGCCGGGAAAATTGAAAGCCGCCAACAGTGCCGCCGGGAAAGACGGCTGGAACAATCTGCTTATCCGCGGCAAATTCCGCTTTATTCAGGCGGTTCCCGCCGCCGGAACTTATCCGATACGCTTCAGCTTCCGCAAAATCGGCAAATTCAATCTCGCCGGTACTATCAAAGTGTGGACAGATGCTGATACGCTGGTGGAAACAGTCAACGTTGCCAACCCCACCAACAATGAATATGTTTACAATCTGCAAGCCAACAGAGCCGGAGTTTACATTTTTGAATGCCATTTCGGCAGTCACGGTGTCCGACTCCACTCCGATTTCCCCGGCCTGGGTCTGCTTGCCGATAAACCGCTGCCGATGATCTACGGCAGAAAGAAGATGTATTTCGTGGTTCCCGCCAAGGCAAACGAAGTCAAAATCGAAGTCAATGGTTCCGGCGGCGAATGGGTGACTGCCTCTTTAGTCAATGCGGAAAATCAGGTCATGGATAAGGTCATCAAATCCAGTGCCGGCAAAATCCTTTACGCCAAACGGACTCCGACTGACAAAGATGAGGTCTGGATGGTTGATCTTCAAGGGCAGGAAGATCACAAAGTCCGCATCGGCGCACCCAGCTTGCCGATATTCTACGCTGCTCCGGAAAATATCCTGATCAGCAGATAACGCATATTGCAAAAAACATTATTCCGCACTCCGGCAGCCGCCCGGGTGCGGGTTATTTTTGTAAAAATCTCTCCGGACACTTGATTTTTGCCTTCATAAATGGTATATTTCCAAAAGTAATGGAGTGTGCAAAATGGGAAATCAGATAGATTACAGCAGTATACAATTAGACCGGAAATCTCCGGAACCGCTGCACATCCAGTTGAAAAATGCCCTGTTGAAAGCGATGCGCACCATTCCATCCAGTCAGAAAACCATATTGATGTCCGAGCGGGAGATCGCCCAGATGCTCAAAGTGAGCCGCCAGACTGTCCACCGGACATACAAAGAACTGCTCGATCAGAAACTTGTTCACCGCCGCCCCGATAAATCGCTGGTCATAACTCCGGATTCCCGGAGCAGAATCACCGGCAGTTACCGGGTGATCGGTATATTGCTCCCGATGGATTTTCCCACCTACGTTGACAACAATGAACGCAGTGCCATTCCCTATTTGAAAGGAGTTATCGGCAGAGCATCACAGCTTGATATTTCATGCATGATGCTTCAGGTCCCCGGCGGCGAACCATCAGAAGCGGAAATCGACTCCTTTCTCGATGAACATATCCACCGGCTTTACGGATTGATCCACCTCGGTTCGTTGTCGAAAAACCGTTCACAGGGAGCTGTTTTGCGGCAGATAATGGCGAGAAAAGAGATCCCGCAGGTGTGCGTTTCCGGATTCAGTGAGTTTCCGCATGTCGGTTCGGCAGTGGCGGATGTTGAGCCTGCCATGCAAAAAGCGTGTGATATTATGAAAAATGCAAAGCTCTCCACGCTGGGCATAATCCGGCAGCCGGAAAGCAAGAGCGGTTCTCCATTCACCTATATTGCTCAATTCCGGGAAAATACGATGAAAGAGATCGCTGAATGCAACGGCATTAAAGTTACTGCCGATATTCTCAATGCCGATATGGCAGCGGTGGAAAAAATGCTTGCCGATCCCAACCGCCCCGGAGCAATATTCTGCCACAACAGCCGTACCGCAGAGAAAATTATGGCGATGACAAGGAAAATGAAACTGAATATCCCCGGCGATGTCAACATTTTCGGTTATGATCTCAAGGCAAATGATGCCAATCTTACCCGCATTGATCCCAAATCAGAGGAAGTAGCTGCCGCTGCGGTCGATCTGATCTGCCGCCATTTTGATGAAGGGGTCACCCCGGAAAACCGGGTGGTGAAAATAGCCGCCGGTTTTATCAACGGTTCCACCCTCACCCGGTAAGCATTGTCTTATTTTTTGTGAAAAATCTAACCTGCGGTGGCGGCTTGCGGGTAATCTCGCGCCTTATACTCCAAAAAATCTCCCTGCGGCGGCAGGAGAGCCGCCTCGCCGCTCGTGCTTCGCACTCGGCGGTTTCAGTCGATTTTCCGGAGACCACGCCCTCCGTCATTCCGTGCGGCTTACGCCGTACTCATAACTGCG